>JBCCIA010000166.1:0-11692 GCA_039028475.1 Spirochaetota bacterium
CAGCAGGTACAAAAAGATCCGCTTTCGGTGATTTGCAAGACACGGCACTGCCCCACGCTAGCATGCTCGCGCAACAACGACGGTCCGATCTTTTGGGATACATAAAAACAATAAAAATATTTTATATATCTCGTACTGCCAAATCACTCCGAAAAAACTAAAGTTCAGGAAGTTTCCTCAATCCTGGGCAGGTTCTCCCGGTAACTTCCAAGAGAAACCGTTTGATTACTATTATATGAAGTATGCCGGGAGAGCTTCTGATAAAGCCAAAAGGTTAAAAGATGGGAAGATGATAAAGAGCACATGTATAGATGCCTCTGAATTGGGTGCCAAGGGGGATTTAATACTGAAACTTGCTTCTTATCACGAACCTCCTGGCCATGAGTGTGCTGCCTCTGATTGTCCGCCCTCTGGAAAAGTAGTGATACGTAGGATTCCTAAAGGTCTCTACAAAGCCATACAAAAATTTAAGTGCTTTCCTCTTGCTAAGAAAGATTCTAATATTCCCTTGAATGAATGGAAAGAGTGCTATTGTTTGCTTTATACCTACGTAAAAGGTGGAGAAGAAACTGTACGAAAAGTTTTTGAGAGTTCTGATATAAAAAGAATAAAATAAAAAATCAGCTTGTCAAACAACTCACCAAACAAATTTTTACAAATAATTCATTACCCTAAAAATTCTTCTTGCCATACAAATGTACCTTGCTATTATATGCCTATGAGGACATTCTATTTGCTATAAAATTTAGAGTGTTGTTACAAACGAAAAGAACCTATGTGGAAAAGCTCTCCGCTCGGTCTCGGTCTGCCAACTTTGCCCGAACGGAGATCCCCACCCGAAGGTGTAACTCAAAGTCTGTGTACCAATCGTACACAGTCAAGTCTTTTGCACCATCGGGTAACTCAATTATACCAAAAGGAGCATACCAGATGCCATACACCGACATACCAGGACTATTGGATCGCCTCGAAATAGCGATTTCCCGCCTCAACAAACCAGAGATCTATTCCCCCAGCCGCTGCCAGAAATACCACGATTTGGCTCAAAAGCAGATCAAGTATTTAAGAACAGTGTTTCCGCTGGTTCCTTGGGAGGACTAAGGGGTTGGTTCTACTCAAGAGATTGGTTTGGCCTGTTTCTTGGGTAGACTTCAAATATAAAGGTAATAGAATTTTTCCTACAACTGGTGTGGAATCTTCATCAGAAAGTTTAGCCACAAAACTATTATCTTTTTCAAGATAAAAGGTAAATCAAAATTTTTTAAAAATACCAACTATAACAAATACTGAAAATATTTTATATGTACAAAGTATGAGAGTGACCCAAAATAATAAGAAAAGAACTTTACCTAAATTTGAGTACAGAAAATACTTTTTAAAAGAATTCAAAAAAATGATAATGAGATATATACCCTACCTACTTTTCTTCCTAACACTACCACTCTAGAGCAACACGGTTCCTTATCATGAAATCGGTGGTGGGATGCCGGTTTATAAGAAAAGTTATAAAATACAGATGCTTACAGTACACTACGAGGTCTTCCCTATATATTTGGAACAGCTAAATACTGGTATAAAAACATAAAATATTTCAAAGTCTCCCTATACAACCCAAATCGTTTTTGGATATACAATATTTTTCCCAAAGGGCTTTTCAAACTTAGTCGAAGGATAAACAAAAAACACTTTCAATTTGTCAAAAAGAACTTCAAGCCTAAAATGAATAAAGGACTTTATCAAAAGTTACAATCAATACATTTTTTCAATGTATTGCCTTACAGCTCATTGCTTTCTATACCATAGATAAAAGAGAACACTCCATGCGAGCAAAGGAATCAATAAATAAACCGACTTTTCCCCATAACGATTTTGGTGGTTCAAATAGATTGTTAAAAAAATAAAAACAAGAACCCAAAAATTTTTCATACAATTCCAATTTGTTTAAATGAATCTATTAAAGAAATACCTATCACAAAAAAAGTCGCATCTTTCCCACTTCTAACCTCCTAGCAAACCTCGAAACTAAAATTTCCACCAAGACTCTAAAAAAGCTCTTGACTCCGTACTATGGTACGGAGCTTACAATGACCTGGTATTAGATGAAAAACTTATGAAATCGTATACCATAGGACAGTTAGCAAAACAAGCAGGAGTGGGAGTGGAAACCATCCGCTTCTACGAAAAAAAGGGATTGATCGAACAACCGCTGCGAATGGATTCTGAATATAGAAGATACTCAGAAAATTTCCTGCATAGAATCCGACTCATCAAACAGGCACAATCGCTTGGGTTCACCTTGAAAGAAATCCAGAGCATGCTCAACATTTGGGATGAAAACAAGCCAAATGATCCAAGAGCCAAATCAATATGTGACCAAAAAGTCAAAGAAATCGATGAGAAAATCCAAGCCTTACAAGAGATTCGTGAACTATTACTCGAAAGACAATCTCGTTGCAATACTGCAAACGACACATAACCCAGACACATTATAAAAAAGAAGGAGCAAACAATGAGAGCATTACAAATTACAGGATACGGCGATATCGAAAACAATCTACAATTCAACGAAATCGAAAAACCGGCAATTGACGACAAACAAGTTCTAATAGAAGTCCACAGTGCTGGAGTAAATCCAATCGACTATAAAATCATAGAAGGTGCAATGAAACAACTACAGAAGTTGAGCTTTCCCGCACCAATCGGTTTTGACGTCTCAGGAATAGTTGTCGAAACAGGTGCAAAAGTAAACCACCTCAAAATAGGTGATGCTGTATATTCACGGGTTCCCTCACAAGCTCCAGGTACATTTGCAGAGTTTGTAGCAGTCGATGCCAATGTGGTTACAGTAAAACCGAACAACCTAAGCTTCGAAGAAGCATCAGGACTACCACTAGTGGGATTGACCACAATACAATCCTTTGACTATGCAAAATTAAAAACGGGAGACAAAGTATTGATCCATGCCGGCTCAGGCGGGATCGGAGCCTTTGCCATCCAATATGCCAAAAGCAAGGGTGCTTATGTATACACAACAACAAGTACAAAAAATATAGCGTGGGTCAAAGACTTAGGAGCAGATAGAGTCATTGATTACAAAACAGAAAATTACTTGGACATTGCCAAAGACCTCGATATCGTATACGACACATTAGGAGGAAAGTATACCCTAGAATCATTTGATGTTATAAAAAAAGGAGGAAAAGTGGTAACTCTAGTGGGAGATGTCGATGAAGAAACCGCCAAGGAATTAGGACTAAACGGCATCATTCGTTTTATCCTCGCACTCAAAAGAAAAAAGATTACAAAAAAGATAAAAGAAAAGTCAGCCTACTACAAACTAGCCATAATGAAGCCCAATGGAGAACAACTAATGGCTATCAAAACACTTGTAGAGTCAGGCTCTATCAAATCTATTATGGATAAAACGTTTGAATTCACAGACTCCATCCAAGCACTGCTCTACCAAAAATCTGGGCGTGCCAAAGGAAAAATCACTATCAAACTCAAATAAAGGCTTTATCGAATCTTAGCAAAAAATAAACCTATGCTATATGTTTGTAACATACAAGCAAACCATATGGAATAAAAAAACCTTTCAAAAAACCGACCCTGGTATGACTCTATTTGAGTACTATGGGACTTTTTCTTTTGGTAGCTTTAGTACTTTGGTTGGTAGGAGCCTGGTTTGGCAGCTATGGTACATTGTACATATATCTCCCTGTTGCCATTGCTTCGTACCTGGTCTTTTACAAAACGACCCCTTCGCCGGACTCACAGCAGTAGAAACAAGTACAACTACTAACAATAGGAAAGCCAAACGACTCATCAAACTTTTACAAGGCAACGCGGCTATGTATAGTATTTCTGAGGTTGTAGGTAACTACGAAGCCAATAGGGTACGAGTAACTATTGCCATATTGTATTTTTTTATTGCCAAACCAGCATTGGCAGAGATACCATTCCTTATGGGATTTTTAGAAAGCGTACTTAGTGAAGTTACAAGTTCCGGGAAGCAATCTTCCTTGGATGGAATCGATGTAGGCAGTGTTGCCAAAGTTCTTTTGAGTTCAAGTAGTGGAGAATCCTCCAATATCGATACAATTGTCTCTGTTTTGAAAGAGAAAGGCTTAGAAAACCAAGTCGCTTCTTGGGTAGGCAGTGGCGGTAATGAGGAAATCAATGATTCTGATTTAGGAGCCGCTTTGGGCTCAGAATTGCAGGATGACCTTGCCTCCAAATTGGGAATAGACTCAGAACAAGTAGGAAAAGTTCTCACCAGCCTACTACCAGTCATTGTCAACCAATTAACCCCAGAAGGCAAAACAGACAGCGATGGTAGCCTTCTCACTACAGGTATGACCCTACTCAAAGGTTTTCTTTAAATATAAAATTTTTACAGCATGTTCGTACAGCAGTTTTCCTTGTACGAACATGGATATGTAAACAATCAATCTTTCGCTGGCCAATCTCCCAGATCTGTTGTTTTGACTCCAGCTATCAGCATTTTACCGTTGCCATCACAATCGATTTCCTTTAATTTACTCAGTCCGGTCAAATCTAGAAGTTTGATACGATTCTCTGAACAATCCAAACCTTCCAGCTCCGGTAGATTTTGCATACGAATCGCTAGTAACTCATTTTCAGAACAGTCAATCCAGCGCAATTTTGGTAGATCTACAAAACTTAAGAAAGTCAGCTTATTATTCTTACAATGTATATCCTGCAATTCCTCCAGGCCATCGATTCGCAAATTGGTAAGCCTGTTGTCTGAGCAATCGATATAGTCCACACTTTTCAAAACAGAGAGATCCAAGTCTACGCTATTGGTCTCATAACACTCAAAATTGATTAAGTTTGGTAAAGTACTCAAATCAACTTCGGGTAGATTATTCTTGCCATAGTTCAATAGCTCTAACTTAGACAAAGGACGGACATCTAGTTCTTGCAATTGGTTGTCCTCGCAAAACAAATGCGTTAAGCTGGTAAATTCAGTTACATCCAAGCGTTGTAAAGGGTTTTCACTACAGTTGAGAAAAGCAATACTCGGTAAATTTGACAAGTGTAGAGATGTGATTTGGTTCTTGGAACAATTTACTTCCTGCAAAACGGTAAGGTTTTCTAGGCGCAATTCCGTTAATTGGTTCCTATCACAAATGAGAGCCTGTAAAGTGGACAGGTGGTTTACATTTAGAGTTTGCAATTGGTTGGCGTGGCAATAGAGAGATTCCAGTTTTTCCAGTACGGGTATATCCAATCTAACAAACTTGTTGTAGGAGCAATCGATATGCTTTATTTTCGGCATAGAGGCAAATTCTATCTGTGAGAATTGATTCGTGCGACAATCAAAATAGGACAATGCTTGGCAATCTTGCAATTGCATCGACGAGAGTTGGTTATTGTTCACCATGATAGTATGCAAAACTGGCATTCCTGCAATTTCTAAAGTTTTCAGTTGGTTAAACTCACAGTGCAGTTCTTGTAAGGCCGGGAGATTTTCCAGTTCTAGCTCTTGGATTTGGTTTTCATTACATTGCAAAGTCTGGAGCTTTTCGCAACCTTGCAATTCGAGCTTTTGTAGAGCATTGCCATTGGCTTCAATAGATTGCAATGCAGGAAGATTTTCTAGATGCAAGGTTACAATGGACTTAGCAAAATCTTGCAGTTTGATAGATTTTAGTGCAGGTAAATCAGTGATACTAAGCTGACGAATATCTGTAACTGTATTCTCTAACTGTAAAGTGGGACTTGCTACTAATTGCCTTCTAGTCAGACCGGTTAGAGTCAAAAGATTTTTCAGTGTATCTTGCAAAGCTAGCTTGTTATAGCTTGCAAACATTGGAGAGTCAAGTTGAAAATATATGGATTTACTAGCTACTAAAAGTTAGACTTTCACGGAAAATTCTGTCCCATCTTTAAAGGGCAAGGTACTGGTTATAAAGCCATTTTCACTGTTCTGCAGGTAGTCTAAATACCCTGTTAAAGTAGATTTGAAAGTATTGATATTATCTGCAATTACAATAGCTCCCTTACGCAATTTAGGAGAGACAATTTTCAAAATATCCAATGCATAGTTCGGAAATCCATCTACAATCAACATATCAACAGGTTTTTCAATCTCTTGCAAAGTGAGGCGCGCATCACCTTCTAAAATGCTTGTATATTCGGATATACCTGCATCTTGGAGGTTCTTTTTCGCGGCTTTGATCTTGCTTTTTACCATCTCTGTTCCAATTACTGTTCCACCACCATTGTCTTTTACCGCTTTAGCCAAAAAAATAGTAGAGATTCCAAATGACGTACCGAACTCAACAATCGTATTTGCTTGGATAGCTCTTGCCTGTAGATACAACCAAATTCCTTGGTACGGAGAGATAGGAATGTATTTATCGTCATAAAAAGTAAGATTCTTATTATCCCAGCGAAACCCTTTTCCCAAAAGATAAGAGAGCATTTTAGGAAGGTAATGCCGGAACAGTGCGAAATTTTGCTGGTCTGCTTTCTGGTACAATTGAAATAGCTTTTTTTCTATGATTTCATCTTTTAGCATAGCAAATGTCTTTTCGTTCATACAGCTATCCTTTAACGAGAATAATACTCTACAACGAGTGACATATTGCAAATCACTGGGATATCTTCACGCTTTGGTATTGCCAAAACCTCGGTAGATAGTGTATCTGGTGAGTAGCTTAGATAAGGAACGCGGTAGCTATTTTGGGACAATTCGACAAAACAAGGTAGTTTTTGACTCCTTTCTCGAACAGCGACGACATCACCCAGCTTGCATGAGAAACCAGGAAAACTAATCAACTTTCCATTTACGGTAATATGTTTGTGGGAAACATACTGTCTAGCAGCATAGATGGTTTTAGCCAATCCACCACGCAGTACAACTGCATCGAGCCGCATTTCTAGCATTTGGATGAGATTCTGAATCGTATTGCCTTTCTTCTTATTAGCTTTATAATAGTAATTCTTCATTTGCTTTTCATGAATATTGTACTGAGCCCGCAATCGTTGTTTTTCCATCAATTGGATTTTATAGTTTGATTCTTTACGACGATTTGGTTTTGTTCTCCCCTGCTGCCCAGGTGGATAAGGTTTTTTTGCCATAACCTCAGCTGCTTTTGGTGTTAAGGGGATGCCTAGTTTACGAGATAGTTTAACTTTTGGTCCTGTATAATTCATGCAAAGTCTCCTAGCGAAAGAAAAAGAACACTTCCCTAAGAAAAGCACCTTTATCCTTAAGGAAGTGTTCATCGATAAAACGGAAAATATCTCTAAAAGATATATATACCAAAATAATTGAGGACTTATTTTTGTCAATATGAAATTGATAATCATTATCAATATATAGAAAAAGGCTTTACAAAAATGATGCTGTAAAGATTTCACAATGCCTATGTTAGCTACTAGAATAGCGTAAAATATCGTATAGAGTAAAAATACAGGCTTTTATGGAACGAGAGGATCGTAGGTTAAAAAATACTTGACTTTCATTTGGGTAGATGTAAAATCCGGTAAAATGTAGAATATTGATAATGATTATCAGTATCTAGAGAAGGGGTATCAAAACATGGTCACGTTGAGCGAAATAAAGCCTCAAGAGTCCTGTGTAATATGCAAGATTCTTGGTGAGAACAGTATTCACAAGTCGTTTATAGAAATGGGTTTGATACCTGGAGAAAAAATACACATTCTTAAAATTGCACCCTTCAAAGGCCCTATTGAAGTTAGAATCGCTGACTACAATGTCGCGTTACGCAGAAGCGAAGCTGAGAAAATACTAGTCAAAAAATTATGAAACCAATCAAAACTATCGCCCTGGTTGGAAATCCAAACTGTGGAAAAACAACTCTTTTTAATATTCTGACCGGTTCTAGCCAACGAGTTGGTAATTATGCCGGTGTATCTGTAGAGAGAAAGGAAGGTTTTTCTAGTACCGACCACTACTCTCTAAAATTTATTGACCTACCCGGTTTGTATGGTTTGAGCAATGAATCCATCGATCAGAAAATTGCTAGTAAGTTCTTAATCCACTCCAAACCCGATCTCATTGTGAATGTTCTCGATGCTTCTAACTTACAACGCCACCTTGTTCTAACCATGCAACTTTTGGAATTGAATACCCCCATGATGATTGTTTTGAATATGGTGGATCAGGTAGACAAGGACAGCCTAGACATCCCTGCCTTAGAGAAACAACTAGGAGTACCGATCACAACTGCCATTGGCAACAAAAAAGTAGGTATCCAAGAACTACTCGCACAAGTCGAAAAATCCCTCGATTCAAAGGAATTCCATCCAGCGAAAATCCGATTTGACGATAGAATAGAAAGCGAGATAGAAAAACTAGAAGCTGTATTAAAAGAACAACTACACCTCTACCATGACTCGCGTTGGCTAGCGATTAAGCTTTTAGAAGACCCTAAGCAACCAAGAAGATATCTAATCGACTCTATTGTCAATCTACCCAAAATAGAAACTATCCTCCAAGAATCATTAGAAAACATACAAAAAGAGTATGATAACAACCTAACGGTTATCATGTCACAACAGCGCTTTGAATTTGTAAAACAACTGATAGGAAATAAAAAGGATAGAAAATCTCCCGAAAAAACAGATTTTTCCTACAAAATAGATCTTTTACTCACACATAGAATACTTGGTTTTCCTATATTCCTACTATTGATTTTTACCTTGTTTTACCTAGTATTCCAGATTGGAGCGATCCCACAAGATTATTTGGCACAGGGGTTTGACAATTTATCCTTGTACTTAGCCAAGATTTTGCCTGATAGCGATTTCAAAGAACTCCTAGTCAATGGGGTGATTGCTGGTGTAGGTGCGGTAATGTCGTTTGTCCCTTCGATGATCATTCTATACATGGGCATGTCCATCATGGAAGACAGTGGCTATATTGCTCGTGTCTCCTTTTTAATGGATGGGTTGATGAATCGTTTTGGCTTACACGGCAAATCATGCATTCCTCTAATTATGGGGTTTGGTTGCAACGTCCCCGCCATCCTAAGTACCCGCGTCATCGAAAACGAAAAAGACAGGATAGCCACCATTTTTACCATTCCCATGATGAGCTGCACCGCAAAACTCGCAGTGTTTACCCTATTGGTAAATACTTTTTTCAGCAAAACTTGGGCACCCTTTGTGCTTTTCTTCCTCTATATTTTGGGTATGGCAATTGGTTTGATTGTATCCTTACTCATGAAAAAGACCTTTATGCGTGATGAATCTTCTTCTTATATCATGGAAATTCCACGTTACCACTTCCCCATTCTGAGAAATATCTTTATCAATTCTTGGCAACGAACCTATATGTACTTTAAAAAAGCCGGTACTTTGATTCTCTCCATGTCTATTTTGATATGGTTTGCAACAAATTATCCCAATCGCCAACTCAAAGATCGTACACTGCGTCTCAAAACAAGCTATGCTGGTAAATTCGGTGCAGCTATAGCCCCTGTGATGGAACCACTAGGGTTTAATTGGCAGGTAGGAATCAGCTTAACGACTGCATTTGTTGCCAAAGAAGTATTTATCTCGACCTTTGTGATTTCGAGCAACCAAAAAATTGATGTGAACAATGACACAGATTCCAATCAGAAAATTTCTAAGATGATCTTATCTGACAAATCGATAAGTCCTCAATCAAGCCTTGCACTTATGGTTTTCTTTTTGATTTATGCCCCTTGTTTAGCAACAGTTGCTATCATGAAGCGAGAGACAAATTCATGGAGATGGGCTTCTATGAGCGTAGTTTTTAACACAGCTCTTGCGTGGGTATTGGCTTTTATCACTTATAAAATAGGATTTATTTTTTATTAATCACAAAGGTATACAGGAGAGTATAAACTATGGACTGGACTCTACAACTGACGTTAGCACTATCTTCCCTATTTGTGGGTTTCCACTTTTACAAAACACTAAAGCCTAAAAAAGATAAAAGTTGCAGTAGCTGTAGTACTTGTAGCAATGTGAAATGTGCGACAGCGGCAATAGCTATAGAAAAAAGTAGGCATAATGAAATCAGAAGCTAAGCTTCGAATTATTACTCTATTTTCTGCACTCCTACCAATTCTCATACTCTTTGCATTGCACAATGATGCTGGTACCATGGTTACCAACGTCTTAACTGCAGGCATGGTGGTGGGTTTTTTGGTAGGTGTAGGTTTGCCCGCAGTCTCTTCGAATTGGCTATTTATGAAAAACCTGAAAGAAATAGAAGGGTTTTGTGAAGAAATTAAATATGGCAACTACCAATACCAATTAGTTGTACCACAACAAGAGCACGATAGCGAGGAAGAAAATGAATTCACCAGCATTATGCGGAACCTCAATTGGATGGCCAGGCAAATTGAGCTCAGACAACAAAATATAGAAGAATCCCTTAAAATTATTTCTGAATCCAAAGAAGAGTTGGCAAAAACCCTAAACGAAGTACAGAAACTCAAAGATCAACAAGACGGAGATTACTTCTTAACTTCTCTATTGAGCAAACCCCTATCAGGTATATTTCTCCATAACAACTATCCTACAAGTATCTCTACAGAAGTTTTGCTAAAACAAAAGAAACAGTTTTCTTTTCGCAGTAGAGATCATGAGATTGGTGGAGACATTAATATAGTTGATGATATAACATTAAACTCAAAGCGTTATACTGTTTTTTTCAACGGAGACGCTATGGGAAAATCGATCCAAGGTGCTGGTGGTGTACTAGTTGCAGGAACCGTTTTTCGCTCTATTGTACACCGAGCGAAGGGATCTACCAACATCGATACATTTCCCGAAATTTGGCTAGGGCACTCCTACAAAGAACTGCAAAACGTATTCGTCACATTTGACGGAAGTATGTTGATCTCTGCCATTTTTGGTTTAGTCGACAATGAAACAGGAGTTGTATACTATATCAATTCGGAGCATCCGGCTTTCGTCTCCTATTTAGATGGTAGAGCTAGGTTTATCGATGACGATGAAATGATGATGATGAAAATGGGTACTGATCTAGAAATGGAGACTATGGTACAAGTCTACCAGATGAAAAATGGTGAAATTTTACTATCTGGCTCAGATGGTAGAGACGACCTTCTACTAGGTTTCAATGACAAAGGACGGAAAATTATCAATGGCGATCAGAATTTGTTTTTGATGCATGTAGAAAAAGCCAATGCAAATCTAGAGGAAGTGGAAACGGTGTTACGAGAAACAGGAGACCTCACAGACGACCTCTCTCTACTAAAGATCGAGTTTCAAAAACCTAGTTCTCCTAATTCTTTAGAATCGGAAATGCAACAATTTTTAGAAGATAAAAAAGAAGCATCGCAATTTTTCCAAGACTTCCTAGAACATAGGAAAGATGAAAAACTAGCTTTTATGGGTCTAATCAAAGATTATATGAAAAAGAGGAATTACGAAATAGCAGAAACCCTGCTAGACTACTTTATTTCTCTGGACCCAAGCAATACTGAATTTCTCTATTACAATTCATTTGCAAAGAAGAAAAATAAACGCTACCAACAAGCAGCAATCCTAGGAAAAGTGGTTTTACTTAGACAACCACATAATCTGATCAATCTTATCAATTTAACCCATATCTATTTTCTGTTAGAAAGGTACAATAAGGCTTTAGATATTTTACAAAAAGCCACAAGAATACAAGCGGATCACCCGAAAGTTTTGC
>JBCCIA010000167.1:0-11615 GCA_039028475.1 Spirochaetota bacterium
AGATTCCATCTGGGTGTAATAGTGCAATATCTCTTAGGATCTCACCTGCTAAATAGGACTTTTCTTCTACATTTTCTAAAGCAATTATAAATGTTCTATAGACAGCTTCTGGATGTTCTTTAGAATGTTCATAACCACGAATTTTTAACATATCAACTGCATTTTGCTGAAACCGATCTAAATAACCTTCAATCCCACAATCGGTTTGCTCAATGTATGCCCCAGCTTGATCGATAGCAAGAGCCAAACCTCCTAATTCACGTACAAGAGTATGGGTTAAATCTAATTCTTTTTCAGAAACACTCGCTTGAACTTCCTGTTCCTCGACGTCTAGTGTAACTATCTTAGATCGTCTAAGTAAAAATATAGAACCAGTATCTTTATCAAAACAATCTACAGTCACAGCTTGGATCAAACCAGTCGCCTGTGCTCTCGTTGTAAAAAGAACATGGCCATTACCACTGGTGGGTATTAAATTCTTAGCTTCTTCTAAAATGCCCTTTGTTTCTGCATTATCAAAGATTAATAGCCAATCCTTGTTTTTCCGCAACCAGTATTGCACGGTTTCTATTTGCTCTTTTAATTTATCTTCTTTAAAACCCAATTCTTTAGTGAGTTGGCCAAAGTTTTGTCTAAGTAAATCGACTCCATCGGCTAAAACCCAGAGGACAGCAGAATATTCGTTTTTGTATTTATAAGCATATTCGGCTACTGTCTGCGTTTTTCCAACCCCTCCCATACCACTTAAAGCTAGAGCTTTTGGAGCTGATGTAACTGCAATTTCCTTATGTTCTTGGAGTGACTTATGTAATTTGCCTAATACATCTTTTCTGCCTGTAAAATAAGGATTTTTTGGAATTGGAACATTGAATATGGTATCTTTGGAAGTTGAAGATTCTTCTTCTGGCTTGGTTTTGAGCTTCTCCTTCATTTCTTTCACATCATCATGTATTAGTTGAATAGACTCCCTGGTTTCACCATGTTCTTTTTCAATCTTATTACCAAGAGTTCCTACAGTTTCCTCCAATTGTATTTTAATTCCTTCTGCTTCCGAGAAAACTCTATCACTCAATAATACAAATGCTTCCTCCTGCATTTTTGCAAACCTTAGAAAACCATTTACAACCAGCTCATTTAATTTTTCTTTATCCTCTTCACTTATCGAAAGTCGATTCTGCTCAATCTTTTCCTCTAACCTTTGTATAGAACTCTCTAATTCAGATAACATCTTTACTGAATTAGCCGGAACTTGTAAATTTTTCAACATTGCTTTCATTTCCACCAAAGAGTCATAAGTCACCGCACGATAAAACTTATCGTTATATTGAATCTCCTTACGCAATCCAGCAAGAATGTAGTTTATAAGATTGTTTCGAATACTATCAGAGAGAAATTTCCCTTCCTCACCAATCTTATCTTTCTGGTTATTCTTTTTAGTGATTTCCGTCTGCTTGTCTACTTCCCTAAGAATATTTGCCAACGGGTCATCATTCAAAATCTGTAGGGATTCATCCGCAGCCATACCTTGGATCAAAATAGTATCAATAACTTTACTTTCTGCATCTAAGGAAGAACTTCCAAATAGCTCTTCAATCTTTTTCTCTTCTATGAGTCGTTTTAATACCTGCAACTGATCACGAATTAAATCAGTGTCTTGGACATTTTCCAATTCCTGCCACTCATAAAAACAACGCTCGATTGCATGTTTATAGCTGGTCAGAAACGCATCGTACAGGTAGATTCCATCATCTCCCTTCCTGGGATCTTTTTTCAACCGACCAAATACTTTTTTGAACAAGTTCTTTTCCTGACCTTTCACTAGGTCTTTCAAAGCGCCTTGCACATATTTCTCAGGGTCTAAATAATCCGCAAAAACTGGCTTTAAGAACCCCCAAAATAGCAACCAGGGGATATTTTCTAGCATACCTTAGCTCCTCTTTATAAAATCTCAACAATACCGATTCAGCCACTCAATTGGGCATATAAGCAGACCTGAAAACCGCCTCAAACCGTTTTTAAGGCATTTTCCACGCATTTGCCAGTATGGGCAGAATGTTGGTATGACAGTTGTATTGGCTCATTCTGACCATACGAAACTTCACCTAACACAATAGTTAGACATTCTACACGCAGGAAAACTAAAATATTTGTTGCTAGTAAAAATATTACCTGTGGTAAAGAGTTAGTAATGGAAAGTAAATTACCGAAAATCCTGATTAGTAATAATAAGACTTTTTCATATCTCTATAATAAAAAAAAACTTGTATATTAATCGTTTGTTTAGTGTAGTGGTTACATAATTAAAAAGAGGTCCTATGGAAGCCACACTGGAAGAAAAGCTAGAACAATTACCACAAGCCATGCAACAGGAAGTATCCAATCTTTTGGATATTCTTATCTATACTTCTAGTGAAGAAAAAGAAGCAGAAGAAAACCATCTCCTTGCTATGCCTTTGGTGGAGTTTATACTAACCACAAATGATAGCAGACTTTTGAACAAGCTAGAAACAACCATCCAAGAAGAGTTGGATAAGCAAATGACTCCCTGGGAAAAACAAGAGTTGGAAAAGACTATGGAGAATTTCAGCACAGATGACTGCATTCCTCATGAGGAAGTAATGGCAGAGATGGAGGAAAAATACGGCTTCTAAGGATGATGCGCAACTGCTAGAGGATGAGTAAATCTATATTTTAAACAGAGCCTTCGCATTCTCATAGAGAAAAGCCTGTTCAATTTTTCCTGGTAACTCCAATGCTGCGAGTTGTTTTGAGCATTTCTTCAAAGCAAGCTGTGGGTAATTGGTGCCAAAAAGAATCTTTTTTCTTCCCCAAGTTTTCATGTAATCCAGAATGTCTTGTGGATAGGTTTTGGGCAAATGAGCCGAGGTATCGATATAAAAATTTTTATGCTTCATCATCATACCGATCGTTTCTTGTGTCCAAGGAAAACCCATGTGGCCACCGACAACTTTAAGGTCAGGAAAGGTGAGCATGACTTCATCAAGATAGGGGATGAGTCTACCCGTTTCTGAGGGCATCAAAGGGCCGGTATGTCCGATTTGCGTGCAGAAGGGGATGTCCAATTCAATGCATTTTACAAAGAGAGGGTAGTACAGTTTATGGTTGGGAGCTAGATTCCAAAGCCAAGGCACAATGCGAAGAGCCTTCATTCCCAAATCTTTCACAGCACGTTCTAACTCTGCAACAGCAGCAACAGGGTCCGCTAAATTCACTGTAGCCATGCCGTAGAGGCGATCCGGGTATTTTTTGATATAATCAGCGATGTAGTCGTTACTGGTGATAGACTTTCCAGGTCTGTGCCACGCGGAAAGAAATACCTTATCAAAGCCAGCTTCGTCCATTTGCTGCACGAATTCATCTGGCGTAACATCTTCTGCAGAAATGCCTGCCGAGCCAGAACGTTCCAGAAGGGATGCAACCTCTGGAAGATTTTCTTTCATCTGTCGAACGGCTGGTTGTGCCCAAACATCAATGATTTTACCAAAACTCTTCATACTTATACCTCTTATATAGTTTGATATAAAACTAAATAAGACGGACTTGTCAATGAAAGTAATTTTATAGCAAACTATCTTGCGTGATCCATTCTTTCTTCATACCACCTCCGAGGAAAATAAAAATTGTAAGATTAGCCATTTGCAAAATTTTGGTGTCTATGTACATTGAAGAGAAGATCGATTCACTTGGCAAAAGTTTGCCTACAGCTCCAGCGGCAATTGCAGCGTATATCCCTGCCAAGCAGGTCGGAACTACCATACTCACCTCTGGACAGCTTCCTCTCCAAGAGGGCAAAGTCATTCTGACAGGAAAATTGGGCAAAGATATTACGATAGAGGATACCAAAGAAGCTGCTGAGCTGGCATGCCTGAACGCCCTTGCAGCAACAAAAGCCTTGTGTGGCAAACTAGATGCTATCAAGCAAGTTGTCAGAGTGGTTGTATATGTCAATTCTGCTGCTGACTTTTACGAACAACACCTTGTGGCAAACCATGCCAGTGAATTCTTAGCAGAAATTTTTGGAGAAAAAGGCAAGCACTGCCGTTCCGCTGTGGGTGTCTATGCTTTGCCACTCAACTCATGTTTGGAATTGGAATTGACTGTGGAAGTATAGATTGTGCTAGAGAAATCTTACAGCATAGTATAGTCCAGCCAGAATTTAGCATTGGGCGTAATGCCATCGCCATTTTTGGAGTATTCTTGTTGTAAATTCAGGACATAGTACATGTCTACTTGTCCCTTACTCTTTGCATCGATCTTTCCCCGGTACTCGCAGTTGAAAAATTTTTGCACCATCTCATAGGTCTGACCACTGATATTGATCCTACCTGGAGTACCACTGGATTCCATTCTACTGGCAATGTTAACCGTATCCCCCCAGACATCGTAGGCAAATTTTTTCTCTCCAATGACTCCCGCTACCAAGGGGCCGGAGTGGATGCCAAGACGAATTTCCCAATAGTGTAAATTTTGCAGTTCTTTCAATTCTTTCAATTTATTCATAAAGTTCTGGATTTCTAAGGCAGCAAGAATAGAGTCTACAGCGTGTGTCGTATTTTTTTGCGGAATGCCACCGGCGCACATATAACTGTCGCCAATTGTTTTCAATTTTTCCAGGTTGTACCTTTCGGTAATTTTATCGAACTGGACAAAGCAACCGTCGAGTTCTTTGACTAGCTCAGCAGGTGTCAAACGCTCGGCGATTTCGGTAAACCCTTTGAAGTCGGTAAATAGGACAGAAACAGAGTCGAATTGCACAGGTTCGGAGTAACCAGTTTCTTTGAGACTTTTGGCAATGTCTTTTGGCAGAATATTCAAAAGAAGGCTATCTGACTTTTGCCTTTCCTGCTCTGCTTCCTTTTGTGCTTGGATGGCCTTTTCTTTCTCTTTTTGTACTTGTTGGAAGAGGTTAGAACTGTAGATGATGCCGGCCAATTGTTCACCTAGGATAGACAAGCGAGCCATATCGTCCTTGGAAAGGTTCATTTTTCCTGTATTGAATAAATCTAATGTACCAATCGGTTCGTTCTGGAGGATCAAGGGAATGATGAGAAAAGATTGCAATTGGCACTTGTCCACAATGATGAGTTCTTCTTCAGAGGTAGCCTTGAGAATGCGTTTCATATTTACATTGGGAACAAAGAACAACCTTTTGCTTCTAAAGGTAAAACTATGAGCTCCTCTGGCTTTGTTAATAGGAAATTCCAAGTTAAGAATTAATTTGGCGTCTTCTTTAGAAATAGCTTCCACTAGACTCATATCTAATATGCTTACAGAAGTTTTGTCTGAGTTGGGATGGAGTAAACCGTAGTGTTCGATAGAAAAGTTTTCTTTTACATACCTTTGCACTTTTTGCATAATGACTTTTAGATCCAACTCTTCATTGAGGCTTTTGATGAGGCGGTTCAAGGCTTCGGTTTCTTGCTTTTGCCTTTGTGTTTCTTTTAATAGATTTGAATTATAAATAGCACTTGTGAGTTGTGCGGAAATTTTTTCTAAACTTTCAATTTCATTGCTATTTAGGGGCATCAAGCGGTTGTAATTGCTAAGCTCTAAAAAGCCAATCACTTCTCCCTGTAGTATAAGGGGAACACAGAGCAAAGATTTTATAGGAAGAGGGTCTGTTGCTTGTAAAAAACTATTCTCTAAGTAGGATACTAAGTCTTGTGCATAGACGCGTTTTTTACTTTCGAGAGCTTTGTATTTGATATGTCCTAATGCGATATTCTGCAAGTCTTCTGTTTTCAGCTGGCCGTTTGCAGTTGGTGGTATGATGGAATGGATGGTTTCGATCTGGCTGTTCTGGTGGTTGATAAGACTGACAAGAAAGATGTCAATGTCGTAATTGGCCTGGATCTGCTGTTCGATGACTTGCATGATGTTGTCAAAGTTTAGACTGTTATGAACCGCTTTGGATATATCGTTGAGTGTTTCTATTTCCTTGGTACGTTCTTTAACCTTTTGTTCCAAGTTTTCCGTAAATTCTTCCACCTGGCGAAAGGCTTGTGAGAAACGCATAGATAGTACAATTGCTTGCGAGATAATAAAGACAAATAGACCGAGAGGTAACAATGTTGTGGTTTGGAAGAGCAATTGGTAATACAGTAAATCATGGATAACGACAAAAAAGTAAAAAAACCAGCCGCCTAAAAAAAGCCGTGCTCCCTTTTGTTGGAAGCGGACTGCTTGCAGTAGGATATAGCTGGCATAGACTCCGGCAACGACAATATAAAGCTGTATGTATAGGAGAACCTGGGTGTAATAAAAGGATGGTAGAGCAATAACCAAGGTAACAAGTATGATAGAAATGAGAGCAAGGAGTTGTTTTGTTTTACGGAAAAAAAGCCTGGGATACATACTAATTAAAAAGTAGCCAAAGGCGGGGACGAGTAAGATAAGATCAATGTATTCTAGGAATAGGAAAAATAGGCTTTCTTGCAAAACAAGATACTCTAAATACCTCTCTCCAACTAGTAAAATGCGTAGGGATACCAAAAGGCAGAGAATTCCAAACCAGAGTGGAGAAGAGTCCTTTTTACGTAGGCTGTACAAACCAATATGGTAAATTCCCATGATCAAAATGGCTCCAAAGAGCAAAAAGTCAGAAATAGAAGTTTGCACTAGTTGTAGCGATAGGGTATCGTATTTACCTAATTCTAATGCATTCCAAAGACCACCAATGCGGTGGTGGTAATTAGAAATGTTAAGACTGATGTTTAAATATTTAGTAGCACTACTTTGTTCTTGCCAAACTTTTTTAGGGATTAGATATAAATTTGGCCTTAACCCCATTTTTCCTAGTTTCTCTTGCTGCGAGATTTTACCTGCTACACCAATTTTATGTTGGTTGACCCAGAGTTCATAGGCAGTGCCAAGGCTCTTGACGTGTAGGCTCAGATTTTCGGGAGGATTCTCCAATGCGATTCGCAGATGGTAACTAGCATAGCCCTTGCCACCAACGGCCTTTCCCTGTTTTTCGTATTTATTCCAGCGATGCGGAATTTTGACATAAGCTTTGTCGGCTGTAACCTTCTGAAGAGATTTATCGTATTTGTCTATACACCGTTTTGCATCTGGTGAAATAGAGGCACAAAACTGCTGCCAAAGAAAAAGCCAAGGGCTATTCAGGGTGACAACGGGTTGTTTTTGAAAGTCATGTTGCTTTAGGTCTACAAGACCTAAGGTTTGCTGGGTAGTTTTGAGGTTTTTATTTGTTTTTTTACATTGAAAGGTGAAAACAAGACAGAGAAGGAGTGTGAGAATTGAGGTTTGCTTTATCATAGATTGCAAGCAAGTAGAAACCTCTCCTTGCTGTTTGCATAGCGAGGCTAAGCCTTAAAAAGACCAATTTTTAAGAGCTAAGGAGAGGTCAGTGGACTGATTGGATTGCAATAACCCAAAAAAAGTAGTAGAGCTACTGCTCAGCCACCTCACCGGTCGAATTTTCTTTAATATCTTTCACTGGACCACCTCCTTTTTGTGTACCGTCATAATACACTATATGAAATATTTTGTCAAGTCTCCTCTAAAAAATTTTTTTCATTTTCTAATTCTTCGACGTGCAATTCCTCTAATCTTTGTTTGTATTTTTTCTTACGTTTTTGCTTTTGTTTGCGTATCTTTGCTGCTTTCTTCTCTGCTGGACTTGGAGTTTCACGATCTTGCTGTTTTTCTTCCAACTTCTCGCACAATAATACACGTGCTTTGTAGCGGTTTAGGCCTTGGGTACGGTAGATGGAACATTTTATTTCAATACCTGATTGGGTATGCTTGAGGTGAACTGCTGTTGAAACCTTATTTACATTTTGCCCACCTTTGCCGCCGCTTTTGGTAAAAGTCTCGTGTAAATCAGACTCCTGCAATTCCAATTTTTGCATGCGGAAGAAGAGTTGTTTCTGTTTTTCTGGGCTAACAGGAAAGGATAAGCTCAAGGTAGGTTTACGGAAGAATAGAGGAGGGGCATTTCGCCTGTAAAGGGCAGTTTGCGCAATCTGTTTTGTGGGCCTTGCAATGCTTACGACCTAAAAAAATGAGATAGAGGGAAAAGCGCCGCCAGTATTTGGGATGTATTTTCTCCATAAGGTCGTATTCTATATTTTCCGGGTGTGTTTCTGTTGTCAGTCCTAATTTTGCAGCGATGCGTTTGACATGTGTATCCACAACAATTCCTTCGGCTTTGCCAAACACTTCCCCTATGACTACATTTGCCGTTTTACGACCTACACCGGGAAGGCTGGTTAGTTTTTCAATGCTATCCGGTAATTGGCTGTCAAAGTTCTTGATGAGCTGCTCTGCAAAACCTTTTACCTGCTTCGATTTGTTACGAAAAAAGCCAGTAGGAAAGATGATCTCTTCTAGATCGTCTAGATTTGCATCGGCGAAGGCTTGCAAACTGCGGTATTTTTTAAACAGTTCGCGCGTGACCTGGTTGACCCTTTCATCCGTACATTGAGCACTCAAGATGACGGCTATAACCAATTCGTAGTCTTTTGTATATTTTAGGGGTGACTTTAGCCTGCCAAAGTATTTTGACAGACGCTTATAGATAGTTTCCGAATAGACTAGGCTTGCTTTTTGTTGTTGCTCTAGGATTTCTCCGGGCATTGCAAAAAACTTCTCCTATTTTGTTTTTTTGAGTTGTTTGACAAGTGAGTCTAAAGAACCACCAGAATCTTTGATAGCAGCTTTGAGTCCCTTTTTGTTTAAAGTACGTAAAGCTCTAGTTGAAATGCGTAGAGTAACCCAGCGGTTTTCATCTTCTACAAAGATTCTTTTTTTGATAAGGTTTACTTTCCAATTTCTTCTTGTTTTTAAGTGCGAATGGGAAACACTATTTCCATAAGTTGTACCTTTACCGGTAACTGCGCATTTTCTTGCCATTTTAATATCCTTTTATGATAGAATTTCCCGCTTAAAAAGCCTGTCAATTATAAAATTACCCTTTGCTGCAAGACTTCTAGGGTTTTTTCGGGGCTGTCTACATATTCAAATAATTCAAGGTCTTCTTCGCTGATCATGCCATACTCCAGGAATGCTTCAAAACTGATAACTTTTTTCCAAAATTCGCTACCATAGAGTAAAACGGGAATTGAGTTAGAGATTTTTTTGGTCTGCAATAAGGTTAGGGTTTCAAATAACTCATCTGCTGTGCCAAAACCACCAGGAAAGACGATCACAGCTTTCGCTAGATGAATGAACCATAGCTTTCTCATAAAAAAATAACTGAATTCAAAACTTAGCTCGGGGGATACATAGGCATTTGCAGATTGTTCATGTGGAAGGGATATGTTTAAGGCCACGCTCTGGCCACCAGCTTCCCTGGCTCCACGGTTACCCGCTTCCATGATACCAGGACCACCGCCAGTGCAGACTAAAAGCCTTTTTTCCTCGCTACCTTCTGCGACTTGCTGCCCCCATTTGGTAATCATATAGCCCACTTTTTGCGCAGCTTCGTAGTAGTTGTGTAGTTGCAATCGCTTTTGGTAGTCGGCGATTTGTTTTGCAGAGACTTGTCCAGAAGATTGCATTTTTTGTAGGGCTTTTTCTCCCTCGGTTTTTTCAGGAATACGGGCTGAGCCAAATAGTACAATTGTGTCTCTTACTTTTTGTTTGTTGAATTCACTATTGGGATAGGTGTAGTCGGTTAGGATACGAATATCTCTCGCTGCATCTGATTCTAAAAAGTCAGCGTTTCTATATGATTTTATTCCCATAATACGCTACACTTTCTACAAGACACAGAAAAGCGATCCAATTTTCTCAAAAAAAATATAATTAAAAAGCTTGTTCCCGTAACAACGGCTAAAATAAGGTACATAGACGCTTGTATTTGTCTATGAAATTTGTTTTAACTAGCTATATTGCCAGCTTTCTCATTCGCTTTTGGTTTCTATTCATCAAAAAATCAGTGGTGATTCCACCAGAAACGGAAGAATATTTACAAAAAGAAGGTGGGTTCATCCTGGCAGGTTGGCACAACCAAATCCTATCCTTGACCCACCACGTTTCCCGTTATTTGCAAAAAAAAAGGCGCGTCTATACCACTCCGCTTGTTTCTCTCTCTAAAGATGGTGAACTCATCTACCAAACATTTTTGCGCTTTGGCATGGAGTCTGTGCGAGGTTCTTCCAGTAGAGGAGGTGTTGGAGGAATGCGAGCACTGTTAAAAGCGATAAAGCAGGGCAAGGTACCCATCTTTACCCCAGATGGTCCCAGGGGTCCTATCTATGTGGTGCAGGAGGGAGTCGTACAAAGTGCTGCCATGACTGGTTTGCCAATTGTTGCCTTCTATTCTATTTTTGATAAGTACCATGAGTTTAAAAGTTGGGATAAGCATCGTTTCCCTAAATTCTTTGCCAAACAATGGATTGTCTACTCTAAGCCGTTTTTGATTCCCAGGGGTAGCAAAGATATTGAAGGATACCGCGAAAAATTACAACAACTCATGACAGAACAAATGCAAGCTCTCCACAAAGAAGTTGGTGCAGACCTACCCAATACGAATTCTAAGGAAAATCAATGAAACATTCTACTAAATTATCCGCCTATTTTCTTCTAGCTCTATCGTTTTTTACATTAGAAAATTGTTTTATTAGTTTATTCCCGGCTGGTTCGGGTTCTAGCCCTGAATTGAAAGAGCACGTACTGCAAGAGGGCAGCAAAGACAAAATCTTAATCATTCCCGTTTCTGGTGTAATTTCCGAACAATCATCGAGTGACTTTTTTGGTTTCCAGCAGGAATCTATGGTTTCTACCCTCAAAAGTAGCTTTCTCAAAGCGGAAGAAGACGAGGATATCAAAGGAATTATTCTAAAAATTGACTCTCCTGGCGGAACCGTTACAGCCAGTGACATCATCTACAAAGAAATCTTAAAATTTAAAAATAAGTCAGGTATACCAGTAGTTTCACTGTATATGGACATTGCCGCTAGTGGAGCCTACTATATTTCTATGGCAACAGACCATATTATGGCACACCCCACTACCGTTACAGGTTCCATTGGGGTCATTATGAGCAATTTGAACTTCAAAGAGGGCTTGGATAAGCTAGGCATCAAAGATGCTTCTGTAACCTCAGGACCGAATAAAAGTATCGGTTCTCCCTTCAAAGAGCGAAGCCCCGAACAGGAGCGTATTTTACAGTCTATTGTTACGGGCTTGTATGAAAGGTTTTTTTCTATTGTTGACAAGGGCAGACCTAAGCTAACAGCCCAGCAGTTACGGCCACTTTGTGATGGCCGTGTCTATACTGCGAACCAAGCGAAACGTTTAGGTTTAGTCGATTCGATTGGTTACTTTGATGATATGCTAAAATACCTTAGCAGTATGAGTGAATTTCGCCGAGATGATCCGACTAAGGAACCAAGTGTGATCGTCTATAACTACCAAAACGGCGATGTCCAACATATCTACCAGGCACAATTTACCAAACGTCCTACAGGAATGGAGTATATTTTAAAACGACTTTCCTCAGAGGCTAGTGGACCGAAATTTATGTACATTTGGAATGGCAATTAAATCTCTTCGATAGGGCAGTATGTTATTTAATTCGATTCCATTCTTATTATTATTTATAGTAACGTATTTAGTGTATTGGA
>JBCCIA010000168.1:0-11609 GCA_039028475.1 Spirochaetota bacterium
GCGTCTTTGGGGCTCGTGGACCACGAAATGGATAACGAGAAGGGCTTTTCTAGGGAGACTATTTTCCGCCCAGACCCTCCAGCGACTCCTCCGCCAGATGATTTCGAGCACAATTCTATCTAAAATTCTCTTTGTTTGTATTGATTTCCCTACTTGCGAACTGCCAGACCGCTGCTCCCAAGCAAACTCCCAGCGGAGAAATAAAGGCAGATGTTCGTGTTTCGCACCAAGTCTTTACCAGCCTATTGCAAGAAACTGTCAAGGAAGGCATGGTGGACTATAAAAAAATCCAGCAGGACAAACGCTTACAGGAGTATTGTGACTTACTTGCTAAAACGAATCCTGATGCTTTAGCTTCTGAAAAAGAAAAGCTGGTGTATTGGATCAATGTTTACAATGCCTTTACCTTAAAAGTGATACTCGAAAATTATCCCTTAAAGAGTATTTCACAGCTGCACTTTAGTGGCAATCTCTACATCGCGTATATTTTTAGCCGCACCGTTTGGGATACCTATAAGTTCAAAATCTATAACAAAACCTATACTTTAAACTATGTTGAACACGAGATTTTACGCAAACAATTCAAGGATTTCCGCATCCACGCAGCGATTGTCTGTGCCTCTATCGGCTGTCCTCCTCTGCGCTCAGAAGCATTTACAGCTGAGAAAGTAGATCAGCAATTGGATTCACAGATGAAAACCTTTCTCTCGCAAACTGCTAAAAATCGCTACGATGCAGAGAAAAAAGTTCTCTATCTTTCGCCAATCTTTTCCTGGTTTGAAGAAGACTTTACCAAAGGAGATAAAAAGATTGCCGATGTTCTACTACCGTATTGGCCAGAAAGCAGCAAGGCATCCCTGCAGGCAGACAAAGCACAGGTATCTATTACACATACCCATTACGATTGGAACCTAAATGAACAAAAGTAAGATCAAAGAAACCTTAGGCGATGTATTTGGCATAGATACATTTCGTCACTCACAGCAAGAAATTGTAGAGCGCATCTTGGATGGCAAACACGCTTTGGTACTGATGCCAACAGGAATGGGAAAATCGTTGTGCTACCAATTGCCAGCGGTGCTTCTCGATGGATTGACTATAGTTATTAGTCCGCTAATCTCTCTCATGAAAGACCAGGTGGACAAATTACAAGGCATGGGAGTAGATGCTATCTATATCAACTCTTCCTTAGACAAAGACGAACGTGAGAAGCGTTATGACCAGGTGGCACAAGGAAAATATAAGCTCCTATTTGTTGCACCGGAGCGTTTTGCAAAACCAGAGTTTTTACAAGTATTGCAAGATCGAAACGTTAGCTTGCTCGCGATAGACGAAGCTCATTGTGTTAGCCAGTGGGGACACGATTTCCGTCCCTATTATAAAAAGATCGATGAGTTTCGCAAACAATTACAGGAACCAACTACGATTGCATTAACAGCAACCGCTACACCACATGTCAGAAAAGATATCATCGAGCAAATTGGATTGGCGAGTGAAGATGTTAAGATCTTCAATGAAGGCATTTGCCGTGAGAACCTAATTTTGCAGGTAGAAGAACCGATTGATGAATCGGAAAAATTTGAGGGTATTTTGCAAAAATTACAGGAAACCCAGGGAAGTAAAATCGTTTACTTCAACCTGATCAAGAGTATTGAAAAGTTTGCTCATTTTTTAGATCTCAAACAATACCAATATTTGGTGTACCACGGTAAATTGGAGTCTTCACAAAGGCGTCGAGTGCAGCAACAATTTATGCAAGGAAGTGATGATGTGGTATTGGCGACCAATGCTTTTGGCATGGGGATTGACAAACCTGACATCCGCCTGGTCATCCATGCCGAGATACCTGATTCTCCCGAGTCCTACTACCAAGAGATTGGCCGTGCCGGTCGCGATGGCAAGGAATCGGAATGTGTCTTGTACTATGTCGAGGCAGACCTGGGTGTGCAGCTAAACTTCTTGACTTGGAAGAACCCTGACGCCGTTTTTATCCAAAAGGTCTATACGTTTTTAAAGAAGAATGAAGAAATACTCTCTTCGCTAAGTTACGAAGATATACAGGAGAAACTTGTTTTTAAAAACCGTGGCGATCAACGTTTGCAAACGGCTCTCAATGTGTTACAGTACCAAGGTGTGATTTCAGGTTCTTTAGAAAATAAGAATGTGCAGGTTTTGCGGGACTTACCAGAAATTCTCCAGACCGGTGAGTATACCCAGCAAAAGGCTGAGTTTGACCGCAAGCGACTTTTGAGTATCTTCCAGTACATCAAATCAGACTGTCGCCGAGGATTTATCCATAGCTATTTCCATGCTCCGCAGGTGGACTGCAACCGTTGCGACCGTTGTGCCTAGAACTTCAACTTGTCAGAAAATTGCTCTTTGGGAAAGCTGTTCTGCATGGAAGAAGTAGTTATTTTAGAGGGAGCACGAACTGCCTTTGGTTCTTTTGGCGGTTCTTTGGCGAAGATAGGAGCTACGGAGTTGGGTAAGATTGCTTCACAGGAAGCTGTGGCAAAATCAGGTGTGTCCGTAGAAGATATCGAAGAATGTATTTTTGGCAACGTGATCCAGTCTGAGAAGAATGCGGCTTATTTGGCTCGTCATATTGCATTGCATAGTGGCCTTTCGCAAACGACTCCAGCCCTTACACTCAACCGTTTGTGCGGTTCTGGAATGGAGTCGATTCTCCAGGCAAGCCGACAGATCCGTTGTGGGGAGGCAGAAGTCATTCTCGCAGGTGGAGTGGAGTCTATGAGCCAAGCTCCTTTTGTGGTACGTGATGCGAGATGGGGAGTCAAATACGGTCATAGCGAATTTGAAGATACCTTATTCCAAGGCTTGATAGATATGTATGTTGACCTTCCGATGGGAGCTACAGCGGAGAATCTTGCAAAAAAATACCAGATCTCTAGAGAAGAGCAGGATGAGTGGGCGTGTACATCACAAGAGAGGGCGGAGGCAGCGACAAATTCTGGAATTTTACGGGAAGAAATGGTTGCGGTCGAAATTTCTGGGAAAAATCCTATTTCTTTTGCTACGGATGAGTTTATCAAAGGTAGCAAAAGTCGTGAGAAGATAGGTAAGCTACGACCCGTTTTCCAAAAAGAGGGCAGTGTAACGGCCGGGAATGCTTCTGGTATCAATGATGGTGCAAGTGCTGTCGTTGTCAGTTCCGCTTCTTTTGCCCAGAAGTCAGGTAAAAAACCGTTAGCAAAAGTCATAGGCTATGCTTATTCCGGTTGTGATCCTAAGATTATGGGGATTGGGCCAGCTTTAGCAGTTCCCAAAGCTCTAAAAGCGGCTGGTTTGCAATTGCGGGATATGCAACGAATCGAGATCAATGAGGCTTTTGCTGCACAATACCTTGCTGTAGAAAAAGAACTTGGACTGGATCCAGAAATAACGAATGTCAATGGAGGAGCCATCGCAATTGGCCATCCTTTGGGAGCGAGTGGAAACCGGGTCGTTTTGACCTTAGCCTATGAATTGAGACGTAAGCAACTTCGATATGGTTTGGCATCTCTTTGCATTGGTGGTGGACAGGGTATTGCTATGGTTCTCGAAAACCCTAGCTATTCCTAATTACATTAACCTTCAAAGGAAAGACTTAAGGCGAATAGGTAATCGGGCAAATCTACTATTTTCGAGAACTGTACGCCTATCATGATATGTTGCTTTTTTTGAAACTGGTATTCTTCGGACCATACGATTTTACCAGAGAAATGGATGTGCTCATCCAAGGGAATATGGTGTATGTTGCCTTGGATAGATTCCCCTTTATTGGCGGTAAAGGATAGAGGAAGAATGCCACACATACCAGTTTCAGAAACATTTCCTAAATAGCCCTTGTACGTAAAACCTAACGATTCTATTTGTACTGTGTAATCTATGAAATCTTTTGGATACACTCTCGTTGCATTTCTGTTGTCTATATTCATAATAAGGACTATGGCTACATACAGAGAGTTTTTTTTCAATAATTAAATTTTCTCAGTTGCTAGCTTTGATTTTTCTAAAATACTTGACATTACATTTTTGTTTCACCACAGAAAAAAATATTATTAAACTTGGCTTAGTTTTGAGGCTCATTCAATGACAAAAAATTTTATAGTATCTTTGTTTTTCCTTGTTTCTTTTTTTCCTCTTTTGTCTCAAGATACTCCAACGGAAACTCCTAAACGAGTAATCGCTCCTGCTCCGTCTGGTAAAAAACTTCCGTTTGAAATTTCTGAGAAAAAAAGACTAAAAAAAAAGGACTTGGATAAGAAAGTAGAAGGCTGGTTTCCTTCTGGATTGCCATTTGTATACTTTGATGCAAATAATGGCTTTGGTTATGGTGGTCGTTTGCTACTAACCAATAACGGTAGTAAGGCTGACCCTTTTTTTGAATATACCCCCTACCGACATCGTATCTTTTTTCACTATTCGAATACCACCAAAAATGCCCAGTGGCACTCTATTGACTTAGATGCTCCCTACATTTTTGACTCACAGTTTCGCCTCAGAGCAAATTTTGTAATTGATAACAATCCTAATTCTTTGTACTTTGGAATTGGGGAAAAGGCAATGCGCGGTCTTTCCTATCGAGATAGAAATGACCCTAAGGGTAGACTCATTACCAATGGTCGTTTTCCCAAACAGGAAGAAGCCTTTGAGTATATGCGGCCTGCTCAGCGCTCTGAAACTATCTATGTGCCTGGCAATCCCCAATTGAACAGTTTGATCCTAAGTAACCCAGCTGTACCAAGCGGTGAGTATGCAACAGATAAAAAGTACAACCGCTACCACTATGACAATCCAAATGTTAATCTTAGTTTAGAACGTTCGTTTTTTAAGGGTTTGGTGCGGGCCGTTTTTGGTGGTAGGCTTTCCAGATATACCATCAATACCTACGATGATAGTATTCATACTGTTCCGCATCCTGTGTATGGGGGAGATATTTTTAATGCGAGTGCTCCCGTTGTACATGGAAAAACTAAATTGACGGAAGATGAAGAAGCAGGAGAAATTTCTGGCTATGATGGTGGGTTTGTCAATCTTTTACGCTTTGGACTTGTCTATGACACACGAGACTTTGAACCTGACCCAAGTCGGGGAGTTTTCTTAGAAGTTACACATGAACGTTCGGAAAAAGCAGTAGGTTCCGACTTCCAATACAATAAAACATTTTATTCTGGCCGTTTCTTTTATAGTCCATTCCCAAAGGTGTTTGAAAAATTGGTCTTAGCGGGTCGCTTGGCATTTTCTAGTGGCAAAGGAAATATTCCGTTTTATGAATACCGTAATATGTGGGGTACGGAAGGAAACATTTCTGGTCTTGGTGGAAGGACAACTCTGCGTGGATATATGCAGGATCGTTTTGTAGGACGTGCTATGGGATTTGGAAATATGGAGATTCGCTGGAAGTTTTGGGAGATCCCTGGTTTTGCTTTTAATTTAGTTCCTTTTTTCGATTTTGGTAGAGTTTGGGATGAGGCTTGGAAAGCTAATTTAAAAGACTATAAATATTCCTTTGGTACAGGTCTACGTATTGCTTGGAACCAATCTACAATTATTTACATTGATGTAGCAAGCTCCAGAGAAAATTCGGGACAAGTCTATATGAACTTCAACCATATTTTTTAAGGGAATGAAATATATGAAACTTATACAAATACTTACATTTATCTTTTTCGCTATGGCTATGACTTTTTGTGAAGCAAAGCCAGAGAAAACTTTTTATGGTATTCCACAGGAAGAGGCAAGTCTACTTCTTCTTGGATCTGTTCTGAATTATAAATTAGAGGATACTGGCAACGGTACGATTGTCGATTCTTCCTTAGGAGTTGAGTGGAAAAAGTGCTCACAAGGACAGAGCTTTCGTTCTAACCAAAACGATTGCCAGGGTACGATTTCAGGTTCAGACTTTACCCCTACCGACCAGTACAACTACGGCGCAGGGACGTACGCGTATTGCAATATTGCAGGCAATGACTGCAATACTGTGTCTCTACCACAAATTTTATTGGCGAGCCCTAGCAACAATGCTTACAGCGATATTTACAACTCTTGCGAAGCAGATACAACCAATAATCGTAGCGATTGGCGCGTACCAACTAGCGTAGAGTTAGAGAAGCTCGTGATTGGTGGCAAAGTGGCTATGATCGAGTATTTTCCAAATACAGTTAGCAATTATTACTGGTCCTCTGTAGGCAATGAACAGGAATCTAGTGGTTTGACGGCAAAAGCTATCCACTTTGGAGAAGATAAATTCGGTGATGTTGATAATATCAACAAGGACAATAAGCTCTACTTGCGTTGTGTGAGAAATTTATAACAGCCTATCTGAAAACATTACTAAAGGCTCTTACAGCTAACCTGTTGTGCAAGAATAAACTTATTTTCAGACACGTTGTAAGAGCTTAGAAGGTATTCTTTTATGGGTGCATATGCTGGTTTTGCAGTACTGTGTCATTGCGAGAAGGTTTTCTATCTTCAACGTAATCAGTAGAATAATGCAATCCACGGCTTTCCTTACGCATCATAGCAGATCGAATGATTAGGTCTGCTACTGCTGTCAGATTGCGTAAATCTAACAGGGGTACTGTTATAATCGTGCGTTTGTAATAATCTGTCACTTCGTCATAAATCAGACGAATCCTACGCAAAGCTCGTTCTAGACGTAAATCACTACGAACAATCCCCACGTAATCATTCATGATAGTTTTGATTTCTCGCAAATTGTGAGCGATCAATACCCATTCTTCTGTATTTTTGGTTCCATCTTTATTCCAATCGGGTACATCTTCATGATCTTGTGTGAAAGAACCTTGCTCTTTCTCTAAGATTTCAGCAATGCGGCAGGAAAATACCAAGCCTTCCAAAAGACTGTTGGAAGCTAAACGATTCCCTCCATGTACCCCCGTACATGCGACCTCACCACAGGCAAAAAGAGAGGCAATATTTGTTCTACCGTACAAGTCGGTAGCTACTCCCCCACATATATAGTGGGCGGCAGGTACGACTGGGATTGGTTCTTCTGTTATTTCAATGCCTAAAGATTTGCATTTTTCATAGATAGAAGGGAAATATTTGATGATTTCAGGCTTATGCAGATGAGTTACATCTAAGAATACATAACTAGCTCCGGTCTTTTTCAATTCGCTATCTATAGCACGCGCGACAATATCACGTGGTGCTAGATCTGCCATCGCATGGTATTCTTGCATGAAAGGTTCGCCATTTTGCCGCTTTAAAATTCCTCCCTTGCCGCGCACCGCCTCAGAGATCAAAAAGGAGTCTGCATCAGGATGGTAGAGAGATGTAGGATGAAACTGGTAGAATTCCATATTTTTTACAGTTGCTCCCGCACGATAGGCACAGGCAATTCCATCTCCAGTTGCTATACTAGGATTTGTCGTATGTAGATAAACTTGTCCAGCACCACCAGCGGCTAAGATTACTTTTTTGGCTAGGATGGGAAATACTTCTTTTTTGGTGACATCAAATACATAAGCTCCGTAGCAAGTTATATGATCAGTGGAAGACTTGTATTTGAGTTGGTGGCCTGTAATTAAATCTACACAGTTATGGTGCTCTAATAGTTTGATATTAGCGTTTGCTTTGACAACAGACAATAGGGTTGCTTGGATTTCTCGTCCTGTTCGATCAAAAGCATGAACGATTCTTTTCGCTCTGTGGCCTCCCTCTAAGCCAAGGTCTAAGTTTCCATCACTATCGCGGTTGAAGGGAACGCCTAATTCTAACAATTCTTTAACTCGTCCTGGTCCTTCAGCTACTAATACTTTAGCCGCCTCGGTGTCACACAAGCCTGCACCTGCCTCTAAGGTGTCTTTTAAATGGCTTTCAAAATTATCTGTACTGGAAAATACCGATGCTACGCCACCCTGTGCGTAGTTGGTATTAGATTCATAGTCAAACTTCTTGGTAATAACGGTAACACCACCAAACTCAGCAAGTTTGAGAGCGCAAAATAAACCTGCTACTCCGCTACCAACTACCAAAAAGTCTGTTTTGAATCTTTGCATCTTTAGGGATGAACTTTTAGCATTCCCTCTATATAGTCCAAAGAGCGTATCAGTTGGATATCAGGCTTGATGGGGTCATTTTTATGCTTATCTAGATAAGCCTTAGCTTTGCCGTTCGTTTCCACCCAATCCTTAATTTTTTCAATATCATAGTGGCTTTTTGTAGTTACATCATCTGAGGTGATTTCAGGTAAATGGTGCCACATATTTTCCTCTCGGTATTGGAAGGGAAAGCTACCATCAATTTCATTGGATACAGGGATATCTGGTTGTACGCCAACGACCTGGATAGTTTGTCCAGATGGCGAATAGTAGCGCGCTTGGGTAATTTTGAGAAAATAGTTGCTATTTCCTTGCAAGTCCATTAGTTTTTGTACCGTTGCTTTGCCAAAAGTTCTTTCTCCTAAAAGAATAGCTCTACCGTGAAATTTAAGTGCACTCGCTACAATCTCACTTGCTGAGGCTGACTTTGCATTTATTAGGACAGCCATGGGTAATCCAGTGAGGTCTTTATTCTTGGCAAAGGCTTCTTCAGGACCGCGATTGGGGCTTTTCGTACTAACGATTAAACCTTTGGAGATGAACATGTCACTGATATCTATGGCTAAGTCGAGATAACCCCCAGCATTGCTGCGTAGGTCTAAAATAAGGGCTTTTAACTTGATACGCTTGCTCCTGGCCTCTTTGACTAACTTTCTGTATGCTTTGATAATCTCTGTATCTGAAGATTCACGAGGTGACTTTACGAAACCAGTAAGTTTGATATAACCAATGTGCTCCTTTCCTTTGATAAGACGGTGGGAAACGTTCTTAATGATAATTTTAGCTCGTTTTATTTTAATATCTATAAGCGAGTCGACCCCTTTTCGTTGTACGGAAAGCGTAACAATTGTGCCTTTTTTCCCTTTGATGCGTTTTACAACTTTCTCTAAAGAGAGACCTTTGGTGCGCTTTTTATTGACTGCGATGATTACATCTCCTGCTCGTAGGCCAGCTTGCACGGCAGGACGACCTTCCAAGGGGTTTTCAACAATAACATCTCTACTCCCACCACCACTCAGAATTGCTCCAATACCTTCGAAGCTGCTGTCTTGGATTTTCGCCATGGACTCTTCCCAGGCTTTCTTCAGAAATACAGCTGAATGTGGGTCTAATGAATTGAGGTAGCCATTTGCTGCGGAAATATAAACGTCAGTAGTGGTAAACTCTTCCTTTTCTTCACTACTATCTGCAAATTTATCTTCGATAGGAGGTTCGTCGTATTTGTCGAGATTTTCTTCAATGAACTTCATAACTCGTTCAAAGTCTTTTTTACCAAACTTAATTTGCTTCCAGCGTGCAGCTAAGACAGATTTGCGTTTTTGTTCTTTCTCTATGATGGCTTTTAGGTCTTTATTGCTTTTCTTTTTGTTACTCTTTTTCGTCTCCTTGAGTTTGCGCATCTTTTCTAACTTTTTGTAGTCTGGATCAAAAATGAGAAACTCATCAGAGGGAGATAGCTTAAACGTTTCACCTGGAACAATATTGTCCGCTTCTTCGTATTTTTCTCTTTCATTGTAGTAGGATTCAGGGTATAGATAGAGACCATGAGGTAGGGAAAGCATCGCAAAAACTGCCGCATCAGTGTAAGCTCTATCTTTGTCGATGTTTTTATCAATATAATGCCTACTTACGGATAAAACTACACTTTCAAAGTCTTTGGCTGTAAATGGTGCTTTATCTGACTTTTTGGACTTTCGGTTTGGTTCACAGTGGAGAAAAGAAGTAGATACTAGGGTTAAAACAAAAATAAAATAAAGGGATAGTTTCTTCAATACGGGCCGCCCTCTTTGGGATGAAAAAATTTGATAACTCACTATAAATTGCAAAGCCTTCATGTCAATAGGATTCTTTTCACTTTTCCATACCCAACCAGTTGTATTTGTTACTACTGGATCTTTTCTTACAAAGTAATCACAAGCCTGGTGAATTCACCTAATACAGTGAAAATGGCTACTTTCCCACCTGCCTGTTCAATGTCATGCTTGACAATATCCATACCCACTCCTCTACCAGAAGTTTGTGTTATTTTTTTTGCTGTGCTGAAACCTGGATGAAAAATGAGGTTATGACATTCGCTAGTACTTAGGGTTTTGGCAGTAGAGGCAGGTATTACACCTTTTTCTATCGCTTTTTGACGTAATTTCTCTGGATCTAAACCTCTACCGTCATCTTCACATATGACAATTAATTGCTTGTCGTTTTCTTGAATCTGAATTGTCAGCTTACCAGTTTCCGGTTTTCCTAGCTGTTTGCGTTCCGTAGGTTTTTCTATCCCATGACTAATAGAATTTCGAATCATTTGTAACAATGGAGATTTTACAATTTTTAATTTTTCTTCCAGTATACTATCGTTGCTTTCACTTTTGAAAGAAAAGTCTATTTTCTTTTGCTGTTCTTCTCCCTCTTTTTTGGCAATATTTCTTAGCAAAGACTCTAAGCTAGAAGTTGGTGATGAGGAAATCGTTTTTAATGCAGTTTTCATACCTAGGATTTTCTCGAATAAACTATTACCGTCTTTCAGTTCTAACTCAACTCGATCGATACCTTGCTCTACTAATTTATGAAGTGTTTCGTCAATTTCTTCTCTATTATTTCTGACTTTCTCCAATTCATCTTCTAAAGTGTGACAAACTTTGCCAATACTATCCAAACCTAAGGCTCTCGCGTTGCCTTTTAGAGTGTGTACGGCTCGATAGGCTTCTTCTATATTTTGTTTTTCCTGAAGATTTTTAACACCACCGCTGAGTTTTCCACGAACGACGGCAATGACTTCCGATCCTTCTTTCAGAAAACCTGTGAAAACAGCAGGCTCCAGGTTCAGGATTTGGTAGAGTTTCTCTACTTTACTGGCCTGTTCATCTGCCTTTGCTTGCAACTGAAGTTGTAGTTGGAATTCTTCTGTTTTGTCTTCAACCACCACCATGACCTTATCAATCTCTTTTGTTGTGTTCCCATTCTCGTCCTCTTTGTAGATGCGTGAGAAGTGGAAGCTGAGTTGTTTAGAGTTAAGCTTCTCTAACTGCAATAGGTAATTTTTCAGAGGGTTGATGGATTGGAACATCTTTTCTGACATGAATTTATTCTGAAAGAGTTGTATGAGAAACGTTTCCAATTTACTTCTGATTTCTTGTGGAAATATGGCCGTGAAGTGTTTGTGACCAAAATCATTTCTGGCAAAGATCTGCATGACCTTTTTAGAGTATTCAGGGTTTATGGTGAGGTCTTTGTTAATGGTAAAGATCCCCTGTTCGACATTGTTCATGATGTCGCCAATTTCTTTTGTTCTTTGTTTTACTCTTCCTTCTAAGTTATCATACAGCCTTGCATTGTCTATAGAGATAGCTGCTTGGCTCGCGAGAATTTGTAGGATTTCAATTCTATCCTTTGTGAAAGCTCCCGTCGTCAAATCATTTTCCAGATATATGATTCCAGAGAGTTCTCCTTTGTTTAGAATGGGAGCGCATAGAAGGGATTGCACTTTGTTTTGTTTGATGTATGGGTCATTTACGTAGCTCCCTTCTCCTGCCGCATTTAGAAGAA
>JBCCIA010000169.1:0-11583 GCA_039028475.1 Spirochaetota bacterium
GAGCTTTTTAAGATAACCTTTGATTCATTAAAAAATGACGAAAATCTTTATTGGTTGCCGCATCTATTTTATTCACTTTCTAAAACAAAATTTGAGTTAGCTTTTAATTATATAACAACTTTAGTTAAATCTCAGGACTTAAAGTCTGTACAAATTGGCTTACGGTTTCTTGATAAGTTTAATCGTGAGTTTGTTTTTTCTAAACAGGATTGGGTAAGAGAGTTATTAGAACACGGAAAAAAAATGGGAGAAGAGTTTTTTGATGTTATAAAAGAAAGACTTTATTTTTTAGCTACTATTTATGGAAAAAGTGGCTCGCCTGACAAACCTTATCCCGAGGATGTCGCTCTAATTGAAAAATCAAAAATAGCTATCGAAAACTCTAAATTTGATTATGAAACAGAATTTTACCTAAAATTGATAGAAGAAGGTGAAAAAAGTATTGAAAGGCATCGATTAGACTATGAAAGAATTCTTCTTGATTAAAACCATTTATTTTTCTACCAATGGTTCGCCTCAAAAAAAGATTGTAGAATGGATAAAATAACTAACTTTCAAGAATGTCTAAAAAAGCACTGCAAGAATATGCAGAATTAGCACCCAAAAATAAGGGCTATACCTACCATCCATATACAGGATCGTATATTCATCAGGATTGAGAGGATTTTGCGTAAATTGAGGGGGAAGTTCTTGGAGGCTTTCTTCTAACGTTTTTTTGCCGATTTTCAACCAACGATTGCTGGTAATCGCAGTCGTAGATACAGAAGTAATAAAAAGAATAGGGGAAGATGTGATTTGATCGAGATCTGTTATCTCTTCTTTTGCATAGATATCATCAAAGGCAAAAAAAGGTTCTTGCAAAACTCTTGCATAGCTAAAATAGCCTTCCACTAAAGAAATCTGCACTACAGAGCCAATGGTTCGTCTTTGTTTTATTGCATTCATTTTTAGATAGGCATCGTTTATTTAATATAGATAATGAGTAATCTTTTTATACATAATAGACATGAATGTCATTACTTTTTTGGTAATTCAAGGTAAAATGTCCTAAAAATACTTGCTAACTAAAATGCGAAATCATAGCTTAACATTTATATATGGTAGATGAAACGATTTACAACGAATTGTTGCAGGTGGTGGAGCCACAGAATCTGGGAGCTAGGCACTTTAAACTCGTAGGGGAACAGGTAGTATTTCAAGATGAAACTGGAAACTTTGTTATTACTTGCATCATGAAGGACAAAGAATACCAAGAACAGCATTTTGCACTATTGCCAGAGAGTGCCCCATTCCAGCTCATCGAAGGAAGGTTGGTATTTATGGCATCACCAATCGATCTGCATCAAAAGGTATCGGGAAATCTTTATTTCGAAATCGCTCACCATGTGAAAAACAAGCAGTTAGGAGAAGTGCGATTTTCTCCTCTTGATGTTCATTTAGACGAGAAAAATATAATGCAACCAGATATTCTCTTTGTTTCCAAAGATCGCACAAGTATCATTGAGACAAAAATAAAAGGTGCTCCAGATTTTATTATTGAGATCCTTTCTCCTGGAAATCCAGAGTATGATAAGAAGGTAAAACTTGGTTTATACGGACGCTTTCTTGTGCAAGAATATTGGATCGTCCACCCAGAAGAACAGTGGATTGAAGTCTATCATAACAAAGCAGGAGTATTATGCAAACAACAGACAGCACATAAGGGAGATAAGATTTATAGTAAGAGCATTGAAGGATTTTGTTTAGAGGTAAGTAAAGTTTTTTAAAATGTCTATCTCTTACTCTGAAAATATAAACCAAATCTATCCTATCCCAGTAGAGGTTTACCATAACATGCTGGAGTTGGACGCTGAATTGGAAAAGACAGAGTTGTGGGAAGGAGTCATTATAAAAAAACAGACAAAAAGCAGTGAGCACAACTTCTATGTAAATTTACTTTTCCAACAACTTAACGACGTAAAACCCAAGGGAACCTTTGTCCAGTCAGAAAAAACAATCCAATTACAACGTTCCGAATTAGAGCCAGATATTTCTGTTGTGGAAGGAAGCATTTGGGACTTCTTAAAACAACACCCACGTAAAGCAGTATTTGTTGTTAAAATCTCTAAAGCCTCATTGGCTCAAGATAGAAAAAAGGGCAAATTGTATGTAGAAGCGGAAGTAGAGGAATACTGGATTCTAGACATTAAAGCAAAGGCAATAGAAGTGTATACCAATCCATCCAATACGAATTACCAAAACAGAACTGTGTATGATTTCGCAACTCCGATTCCAGCTTTTGGGGGAAGTATTTCTCTTGTGAAGGAAAAGTAGAGAAGAAAAATTTATCGGATAGTTTCATAATAACTGATAGTTCCTTTAATATCAGACTTTGCGTCATTAGATACTATGATTTTAAAGTTCAAAGCTATATTCTAGAATTTGGCTTTGTCTTTCTAAGGGGAGATGCTGTAAAATTTCTAATGGGGAATTTAATTACTTTTTGTGATTTTTGTAACCATCCCATAAATAAAACAAGAAACCAGCTATCCCAAGGACACTGGCAAAGATACTGAGTAAATTTCCCTTCGGGTCTTATTCTAAAAAGAGAAAAGCGATAAAGAAAGAAACCCATAATACGATGGCAATTTCTAAGACAAATTTAGACACTCTGATGTTAAGACTTTGGAAGTTTTCGGCTATCAGATTTTATTATATCTTTTAATTCTGATATAGCGGATACTAAAGTTTTTTTAGATGTTTCATCCAATTTTTCATCATTTAAGAGTTCTTTTATTTTAGAGAGTTTTGTGTCATTATCATGAACAGATGTATTGCTATTTTGTATTGAGTTTAGCTTTTTTTCTAACTCCTCTAATCGAACTTTATCTTTTTTATATATCTTTTTAAAATACATATAAGGGACTGCAATAAAACCAGCTACAGAAAACCATCTAATCAAAAACTTTACAATTTCATCTTCCATATTGTATTTCTTTATTTACAAAGTATTTCTAACAATGCCTATTTTTATATTGTTTTGTAAGAACACTCTCGGTAATATTAGACTAATTCTTTTGCTAACATTGACTTAGAAAAATGGTGCAAGAATGTAATTTTATTCAAAAAACTCTTTCAAATTACCCATAAAAGTAGATTTTACCAATTAACCGCACAAAAACCCGCCTTTTTACCCTCTGAGAACTCCTTGACGGATACAAAAAAGCAAATTCTCTAGCCTATACGGAATAAAAAAGGAGATTTGCCGGATGAGCAAAAATTACAAACCAGAAACACTTGCTTTGCACGGGGGACAAGAACCAGACCCTACCACAACCTCAAGAGCGGTACCACTGTACCAAACCACATCCTATGTATTCAAGGACACCGACCACGCGGCTCGCCTGTTTGGACTACAAGAATTTGGAAATATCTACACCAGATTGATGAACCCAACCACCGACGTCTTGGAAAAGCGTGTCGCAGCTTTAGAGGGTGGAGTAGCCGCTGTAGCGACTGCTTCTGGCCAATCTGCGGAAACCTTGGCAATTCTAAATATCGTAGAAGCGGGACAGGAAGTCGTAGCTTCGGCATCTCTCTACGGTGGAACTTATAACCTATTCCATTATACCCTGCCAAAAATGGGCATCAAAGTGAATTTTGTTGACCCCTCTGACCCACAAAACTTTGCCAAGGCGATAAACGACAAAACTCGTGTAGTATACGCAGAAACCTTAGGAAACCCTAAATTAGATACTCTAGATATCGAAGCGGTAGCAAAAATTGCTCACGACAATGGCATACCTCTAATGATTGACAATACCCTACCATCTCCTTTTTTGGTGAATCCCATCAAACACGGAGCAGATATCGTCGTGCATTCTTTGACCAAGTTTTTAGGTGGCCACGGGACATCTATCGGTGGGATTGTCATCGATTCTGGAAATTTCAAATGGAACAATGGCAAGTTCAAAGGACTTTCTGAGCCAGATCCCAGTTACCACGGATTGAATTTCTGGGATGTATTTGGCAATTTCGAGCCATTTGGTGGTGTGAATATTGCCTATATCCTCAAATTGCGTGTGCAAGGTTTGCGTGATTTAGGGCCTGCAATCTCTCCTTTCAACGCTTGGCAAATCATGCAAGGAATTGAAACTTTGCACCTACGTATGGAACGTCACTCACAAAATGCCAAAAAAATTGCCGAATACCTCAGCTCACACGATAAAGTTACTTGGGTGAACTATCCTGGACTGGAATCGGACAAAAACTACGAAACTGCTAAAAAATACCATAGTAGAGGTCTATTTGGAGCAATGGTAGGTTTTGGCATCAAAGGTGGAGCAGCAGAAGGTAAGAAGTTTATCGAAGCTCTTGAGTTATTCTCTCTACTTGCGAATGTGGGAGATGCAAAGTCCTTGGTGATCCATCCAGCTTCTACAACCCACCAACAGTTGACGGAAGAAGAGCAAAAGTCTACGGGAGTCACTCCTGACTTCATCCGTCTATCTGTAGGATTGGAAAATGTCGATGATCTCATCGAAGATCTAGAAGGAGCTTTTAGTAAGCTTTAAAATGATACCTGATACAAGTATAGGCATTGTCGTTACCCAAACGGCTACATTTCCCGAGGGGATATCTTTAGAGAATGATCTGAGGATTGAACCTTTGGAGGTTGCGTATGAGACATATGGCGAACTTTCTGCTGAAAAAGACAATGCTATACTTGTGTGCCATGCTTTATCGGGAGACGCACACGCTGCAGGTTACCACGAGGGGGCGCGAAAGCCTGGGTGGTGGGAACCATACATAGGTCCTGGCAAAGCCTTTGATACCAACCGCTACTTTGTTATTGCGACGAATGTGATTGGTGGTTGCCAGGGCAGTTCGGGACCTACATCGATGAATCCAAATACGGGCAAACCATTTGGTTCGGAATTCCCCTTTGTATCTATCGAAGACATGGTAAATGCTCAGCACAAATTGGTAAAGAGCTTTGGCATAGAAACATTGTACTGTGTTGCAGGTGGTTCGATGGGAGGCATGCAAGCCTTACAATGGTCGGTAGCCTATCCAGAAATGGTGCCTAACTGTATTATTATGGCTTCTACGGCAGAGCATTCGGCACAGCAGATCTCCTTTAATGAAGTAGGGCGGCAAGCGATTCTCTCCGATCCCAATTGGAACGATGGCAACTATATGGAAAACCCCAATGGTTTGGCAATAGCCCGAATGATTGGCCATATCACCTACCTTTCGGATGACTCGATGCGTGAGAAATTTGGTAGAAAGCCACCGCGTGGAAATATCAAGAATGCAGATTTTGCAGTGGGAAGTTACCTTTTATACCAAGGGGAAAGTTTTTTAGATCGCTTTGACGCGAATTCGTACATTTATGTAACCAAGGCTTTGGACCATTACAGCCTAGGCAAAGGCAGAGAATTGACCAAGGCCTTGTCAGATGTGAAAGCGAATTATTTGATCATTGCATACAGTTCGGATTGGCTCTACCCTCCCTACCAGTCACGCGAGATTGTCAAATCTTTAGAGGTAAACTCTATACCGGTCACCTATTGTGAAATGAATGCCTCCAAAGGGCACGATTCTTTTTTGATTGAGAATTCAGAACAATCGCATCTCATCCATCATTTCTTGCAATACGGTACAAAATAAAACAAAATTGGAAAATTAGATATGATTACACTTACAGGATCAACTATTGCGGAGATTCAAATGCAAAAAAGGGCGGACTTTAATTTTATATTAAACCAAATCGTGGCAGGAGACCGTGTTTTAGATTTGGGTTGTGGCAATGGAGAGTTATTGTATCTGCTAAAACAAAAGGGAGTTCGCGGACAGGGAATTGAAAAGGACGAATCTTGTATCTATAAATGTATTGAAAAAGGAGTCATCGTCCACCACGGAGATATAGATGACGGCCTTTCTCACCATCTAGATCAAAGCTTTGACTATGTTATACTCAACCAAACCATCCAAGAGACACGCAATCCTGGGGCAATTATTTTGGAGTGTTTGCGGATTGGTAAGAAAGTCATTGTTGCCTTTCCTAATTTCGCCCATTGGAAGATCCGTTGGATGATCCTGTTTCGCGGAGCAACACCAGTAACCAAGCTTTTGCCTTACCGTTGGTATGATACACCAAATTTACATTTTCTTTCGATTACCGACTTTGTGGAGTTTGTACGCATCCATAATTTGCAAGTAGACCAAGTTGCTTATTTTTCCGAAGAACGGCAGTTGAAATTTAAACCAAACTATTTTGCTAAGTTGGCTTTGTTTATACTAGATTCGGGAAAGAATGACTGATGAAAATTCGCTACGATATTTACAAGCAGTCTTTAAACCGTCTTGCAGATGTAAAAATTGCAGTTATTGGTGACATTATCTTGGATCAGTATTTGGTGGGAGATGTAAATCGTATATCTCCAGAAGCACCTGTTCCTGTCGTCCATGTCAGAAAAGAAAGCCTGACTCTTGGTGGTTCTGGCAATGTAGTTAAAAATTTGCACGCAATTGGGGTCAAAACTGCCGTTTTTGCGAGAGTAGGCAAGGATGACAACGCTAAGCTATTGCGAGAGCATTTGTACACAGAAGGCTCCTCTCCAGAAGAACTCTTCTTACTAACTTCTGAACAGGTTCCAACGACCATCAAAACCAGAATAATCGCTGGCAACCAGCAGGTATGTCGTGTTGACAGAGAAAGTGTAGTTCCCTTAGAGGCAGGAGAATTGGCAACTGTGCAGAAGCAATTCCAAGAAGCCTTACCGCAGATTCAAGGTGTGATCCTGTCTGACTATGACAAAGGCTACTTGACTCCTGAGCTTATCCAAGAGATCATCAAAGTGTCTAACGAAAATGGTATTTTTGTCGCGGTAGACCCACAGGTTAGCCATTTCTTTCATTATGGTGGGGCTGGTATTCTTACACCCAATCACCACGAAGCAGGCAAAGCATTGGTAAGTAACATTCGCAGTGATGATGAGATTATGGCAGGAGCTAAAGAACTAGCAAGTCGTTTGTCTACAAGCTACATGTTGATTACACGCGGAGAACTGGGCATGACACTTTTTGACAATGAAAAAGATGTATTTTCACACATTCCTACTGTTGCTAGGGAAGTTTTTGATGTCACAGGGGCTGGGGATACTGTGATTTCTTTGTTCACGGCATTTTATTTGGCAGGTCTAAGCCCATTGGAATCTTGCTTGGTGGCAAATACGGGGGCAGGTCTAGTTGTCGAAAAATTAGGTTCGTCTGTAGTGAAGCAGGAAGAGCTTACCGAACAGATCGAAGCGATGGGGTTGTTTTAAATGTTTCCCGAGCGTATCCAAGAAAAAATCGTACCTTTTCCAGAGGTTGTGTCATTGCGACAAAAACTCCAATCTGAGAAAATCGTTTTTACCAACGGCTGTTTTGACCTAGTACATGTGGGCCATATCCAGTATTTAGCCCGTGCCCGCCAACTCGGTGATTTTCTTTGGTTAGGTCTGAATTCTGACATTTCCGTGCGCCAGCTCAAAGGGGAAACGCGTCCGATCCATACAGAGGAAGATAGGGCTATTTTACTCGCAGCTTTTTACTTTGTAGATGCTGTAACAATTTTTTCACAAAATACGCCTATTGAGTTGTTGTCTAAAGTAAGGCCGCAGTTGCATGTCAAAGGCGGTGACTACATTGCAGAGGAGCTGCCTGAATACGATATAGTAGTGAAAAATGGTGGAACGGTAGAGGTTTTACCCTTTTTACCAGGAAAGTCAAGTACTTCGGTTATAGAGAGGATTCAAACTTTAAGTTAGTAAAAAAATTATTGACTTTTGCCGCTATTTGTTATAGTTTTATTCGTATTCCTAAGAATTAAGCCATATGCTAAAAAGACTATTTTGTGAAAGTATTCTCTTATCTCTAGGTTTGCTTATTTTTTTTAGCACAAACCTCGCTGTTACCGCTTCCCAAACGCAAAAAGTCCGAATTGCTTGGGAAGCGGTTGCCGGCGTCAAAACCTACCAGTTAGAGGTTAGAACTTTGGCTGGTACGAGCGTAGTAAAACAGAAACTGCAACAGACCTATTGGGATGCCGAGCTACCGGTGGGAGCTTATGAAAAGCGTATTTCCGTCTATAACAAGCTAGGGGAAATTGCGGCAAGGTCTGATTGGCAAGCCCTCAATGTGCTGGGAGTACGGCCGATGGTGGATACAGAGTTGGAATGGTTGGCTGTAGAGGATGTTAAGGAATACCGTATAGAACTGCGTAACTCCAAAGGCGAACTTATCTACTCCAAAAAAGTCAAGGGTTTGCGGGTTGCTCTAAAACTCGAACCAGGTGATTATAGTCGCCGCTTATCTGTATACAATAAACTTGGTGAACTTGACGCACAATCTGATTGGACTCCGTATCGAATCATTATTAAAGAAAGGGACCCCAATACGCAAGATTGGAAAATTGTGGCTCGTTCGAGTTTGATTCCAGGTTGGGGACAATACTATGCGGCGACGACATATCCAGATTGGATCCGCAAAGGTTTTCCTAAAGCAAGAGGTGTAGTCTATTTAACGACATTTGTCGCAGCAACAGGGTATTACTTTTATTCGGTGTATGCATTTCAGAGAGCTAAGAAAAAATACAATCGCTCTATTTTAACTTCCTTGTTAATCGCATCATCGGTACCAGCATCCAACCGAGATGCGCGCAATTTACTTGTTTTAAGCGGTGCAAACCAGGTTGTAAATGGCTATTCTGGGGTTCTCAAAATACTCAATGATGCAAATATTGCCTTGGCAATCATGGCGGGTGTGTATGTCATACAAGTCGTAGATGCCTACTGGATCAATCGTAGCGTAAACGATACCAAAGAAGAGAAAAAGCAAGGCTTAGGTTTTGGCGTGAGTGATAGGGTGTTAGAAGCTGGTACGGAGTCCTTATTGGAAAAAGCGTACCAGGTGGAGTTTTACAAGCGGTTCTGAGAGGTTTTTTTGTAAAAAACCCTTGGAAAGAAAAAAAATGTTTTACATTTTCTTTTTACAACACAAAACTCTAAATAGTTCCCAAGAGCTGTTTACAGACAAGATATAGCCACTTGAAGTAAAAAAAATAAATGAATTGTACAAATAAACCGACTAGTAATTATGTCACGGGGTTAAAAATTCGCAAAATCGAGGTGATCTATGCCTGAGCAGATTCAGAAAATGCTGAATCAAATCAAAGAACTATCTTCTAAGTTAGATAAAAATAAGAAAATCATCTTAGGAGCTGTATTTGGTCTTGTAATTGTCGCTATTATTGTTATATCTTCTATATCTTTGCAGAAAAATTATGTAGTTTTGTTCAAAGACATCCAAACAAAAGATTTCGCTGAAATTACCAAAAAAATGGATGCTATGGGCTATGACTATGATACCAGTGGTACCTCTACCATTTCTGTAAATCCCGAGCAAAGACAGGAAATTGTCACCAAGCTTGCCCAAGAAGACCTCATTCCCGCAGGCGTACACGGTTGGGAGCTATTTGATATAGAAAAGTTTACTGAAACCCAGTTTGACAAAGATATTAAGAAATACCGAGCATTGAAAGGAGCCATTGAGGGTTCTTTGCAAACATTGCGCCCAATCGATAAGGCCTTTGTAAATATCGCCGTTCCAGATTCCGAGCTATTTGATACCAATGTATCTCCCGTAAAAGCCTCTGTAATCTTGCACTACATTCCAGGAGTCGATAGGCTTTCAAAAAAAGAGGTTCGTGGCATTGTCAATTTAGTGTCGCGAGCAGTACCCAAGCTCAAACCTGAGTATGTTACAGTGGCCGATGCCTCAGGCAAGGTAATTAGTGATTTTGAAGAAGACCTGGAGAAAGAGCAGGTCGAATTGCGTCTCGTTCAGGATAAGTTACGTATAGAAGAACAGGAGCGTATCAAGCGCTTGATAGACATCCGTAAAACTTTGCGCTGGACATTGGGCGGCGAAGACCGTGTTGATATCACTCGTTATGAATTAATTCTCAACTGGGACAAAGAAAAGTATAAAAATAACGAAGTAAGCCCAGTAGTAAAAACCCCTGATAACCCCAATACACCTTATAGTGAACGTGAACTGGTAGAAGGCAACGCCTTAAGAGTCTCCGAAAGAAGAGTCAGTGAGCAATTTATTGGTAGAGGTTTTACTCCTGATGGCCCAGCGGGAACAGAACCAAACTTACCTCCTGGTTACCGAGATACTGATTACCAAAAAGCTAATTATATCAAATCGGAAAATATCGTAAATTATGAATTCAATCGTAAAGTTAGTGATGTAACCAAACAACCTTGGAAAATCGAAAAACTGGCAATATCCGTTATCATCGATGGCCAATGGGATATAAGCAAGAGCGAAGATGGCTACAAATATGTTCGCAAGTATATTCCTGTAGAAGACGAGGAAATTCGTAAGATCCGTAAAAACTTAGAAGCTGCTGTAGGCTACAATCCGGCTCGTGGTGATAAAATCAGCGTAATCACGATGAAACGTGACCGAACAGAACAGTTTCGCTTGGCAGATGAGGCCCTACGTAAAGAACAGCAGATTCGCAACGCTGTCATAGCGAGCTTGTTTTTGATTACCGCTCTTGTTTTAATCATTCTGATTTACCGTGCCATCAAGAAAGAAATGGCTCGTCGTAGGAGATTGCGTGAAGAAGAATTGGCTGCCCAACAGCAGATGATGCGTGAAGCAGCTCTACGGGTGATGGATGATGGCCAAGCCGAGGTAGAACTGTCTCCTGATGAAAAACTTCGTCGAGAGCTATTGGAAAATGCAGTCAACCTTGCGAAAGAAAAACCAGAAGAAGTTGCACAGCTTCTCAGAACTTGGTTGTCAGAAGAGGATAGCGGGTGAAACAATCCAAGCTTTCCAATAGCAAATCAGCTGTATTGTTTAGCCTCATAGGAGATCACCTACCTAAAGAGGCTTTAAGCATGCTCAGTGCACAGGAAATCCAGAAATTAATGGACAAACTCGCTGTAATGGAAGGTGTCTCTACTGGTGAAGAAGCCAATGTACTGGCAGAGTTTAGCCAAAAATTTTCTGCTAACTCCCGCAATGTCCAAAAGCAAACAGTAGGAGTTCGTCAGATTTATCAAGGCTTGTTTCATTTGAACGCTCGAACGTTCGAGCACAAAATTTCCTTAAATGGAACATTGATGTCATTACAATTCTTAAAATAGTTCAAAATAGCTTAAAATGTACATTCTATAAGTTGAAAATTAACCAGCCATTTTTGGTTGCTTTTATGAAATGATAGATATTTTTTGCCAGCCAAGGTGATTCGCGAAAATTAGTTCTGCGAAATTTGCAAATTCAAACCCTTCAATTCGCGAAAATATGTTCCGCAAAAATATCTTGGGGCCAAATTTTTATACCTTAAGGTACCAGTATCTAAACAGATCTAATTAATTGTCCCCACAGCGAGTGCCAGCGAGCAAGGAGGCAGGCTGCTTCGTAAGAGAGGGAAGGCTAGGAAAATTTTTGTCTTTTTCCGTGATTTTTATCCAGATGTTGTATCACGCCTACTACATTACGGAGCTAATTTTAATTGTAATTAATACTAAAATGTAC
>JBCCIA010000170.1:0-11567 GCA_039028475.1 Spirochaetota bacterium
CTAGTGCCCCGGGGGCGTAAAACACCGCTGGAACGGGCGGCATGGGCCCGGAAGGACCGAAATTCTTCTGATAGACTATGAAATGCCACATAAAAATGGCCTGGAGGTTATCCAAGAACTGCGTGTTTCCCATCCAGACTTGAAAATTCTCATGATAACCAGCCATACCGAGCCGGTTCTCATCCAGCAACTGCACAAATACCAAATTCGCCATTTGGTAGTGAAACCATTCGACAAACAAAAAATTCGTGAAAAATTGGCAAAGTTACTGGATAGAGAAGATTTCCTACCGAAAGTTGCGACTGTACAAAAAAAGGCTGCTTTGAATCTAAGCGAATTGCAGATACCGAGTATCCCTTCGGTAATCAATAAAGTTCTTTTATTCAATGTTGACAAAATCGAGAATGGGAGTGTCGAGCTGGAACAATTGATAAGTCCCGATAGAGCCATTAGTGCAATGGTCATTCGTATCGCCAATTCTGCTTACTATGGAAGAAGCGGTAAGATCAAGACGATTCGTGATGCGATTACACTCATAGGGGTGAAAAATGTTAGAAATATTATTGTTGTCCAGCACGTGCGCAGTGCCCCTAAAGCACTCAAAAATACCAAACTGACTACTCATTTACTAGAAATACCTATATTAACAGCTTTGATTGGTTTGGAGTTAGCTGCAACGGCTGGTGTAAAGTCTATCAAAGAGGAAGTTTTTCTACATGCTCTCTTGTACCGCATTGGTATGAATGTCCTCGCTTTGAACTTTTCGGAAAGGTACCTGGGTGTATTAAAAGCCTATGAAGAAGGCGTAAAATCAATCTACGATTTAGAGCAAAAAGAATTTGATATCAATTCTGTTGATTTAGGTTGTAAGATCTTTGAAATGTGGAAAATGCCAGAGGACTTTATCCGAACCATTCGCAACCAAAAGTTTCATAAAGATACCTTATCTTCAGTGACTGACATCGATCGTATCCTCAAGCTAGCGGAACTTTTAGCGCAAAATATGAAGAACCAGCTGGGGAACCCCCTAGAGTTAGAACTGATGCAAGCAATCTTCCAGCACTATAATATTAGTGAAGACATCCAAGAAATCTACTCAGAAGAATATTATGAAATTGTCAAGGAACACCCCTTTTTCGAACTGATGGTCGGTTGATTTTCTATGCAGATACATACGGATGGGATTACGCAGAAACCACCAACCCTAGATATTTTTTCTTTGTTTGAATCTCTTTTACAGATGTTTCCTGCTGGTTCTTTGGGCTTTGTAGACACGCAGTACAAAATTCTTTTTACAGGTGGTGAGTTGTACGACTCCTTGCACACCCGCGCGGAAGAGATTATTGGCAAGAGAGTCAACCAGGTCTGGCCGGGAGTTTTTCCACGTATACGTAAGTTTTACCGGCAGGCTCTACGAACGCGTAAAGTATCCTTTGAAATTGAGTTGGAGGAGCATTTTTTAGAAATTATCCTGATTCCGTATTACCAAGACAATAACAAAGTTTTGGGTGCTTTCTGGATTGCTTTGGACATTTCAAATCGCAAAAAAATAGAGAAGGAACTGGAAGATAGCCAAGCAAACCTAAAAGCCTTAATTGAGAATACGACCGATTTGATCTGGTCGATTGATCGCAAATACCAGTTGAATGCTTCCAACTCTTTATTTCTAGAAAAAATTCGCAGCTATCTACAGAGAGACCTTGATTTTGGAGAAAATGTATTTTTTGAGGAATTTCCAGAAGAATGGAATCGGGTCTGGATGGAAAATTACAACATAGCTCTCGCTGGCAAAAGTGTTATCTTCGAAGGTCGGGATTTTGCGCGTACCACGCGGTTTCGTGATTATTCTTTGCATCCCATACTAGATACGCAGGAGAGGGTGGTGGGTGTGAGTGTACTTGGTCGGGATATTACCAAACGCAAGCAAACCGAAGAATTTCTCAAATATCTCAATTCAGAATTAGAAAGTCTAAACCGTGAATTGGAGGATCGGGTTTTAATCCGCACCAACGAACTGCAAGACATGGTCAATTCGATCCCAGCCGGACTACTAATTTTTCGTTGCCACCAGACATCTGAGTTTATACTGAGTGGTGGCAACGAAACCGCCCGTAAATTATTTGGCATCCGTAGCAAAAGACTCAATGAGATCGATTTGTTTTCCAATATAGAACTTAAGTCATCCGAACTTTTGCATACCTTAAAGCAAGGCCTGGAAGATACATTTCACAAACGTAAGAGTAGTTTGTTCATTTTGCAAAGTGAAGAAAATGGCCAAGAGAAATACCTACGTTTGCATATCTTTGTTATAGATGCCATGCGTGTAGGTGCGATGGTAGAGGATATTACAGAAACACGTAAATTAGAAATTGATCGTGAAACACACCGGATTGTAGAATTGGAACACCGCCGTATTGGACAGGATTTACACGATGGTTTGGGGGGACATTTGACTGGAATCTTATTTTTATTGCAAGCTCTCAAAGGTGATACTTCCAGCCCGGAGAAGGTGAATGATGGTTTGGAAAAAAGTGGTGAGTTGATACGTAAAGCTATAAACTATACCAAAGGTCTTGTGCGCGGTTTGGTGCCAGAGTATCTGAGCCAGAAAGGTTTTTTTGATTCGATCAAAAGTTTGATGGAAGACTTAGAAAGTATTTATGGCATTTCTTGTAAACTCCATGTTGATAACAAATTGCGCTTTTTAGAAGAAGAAAAATATAGCCAGATTTTTTATATCATCCGTGAAGCGTTGAACAATGCGATCAAACATGGAAATACCAAACAGATTGAAGTATCCTTCAAGTGGTACCCCGAAAGGTCAGAAATCATGATTCTCAACGACGGGCAAGACTTCCCAGATAAGATTCCCGATGGTGGATTAGGTCTAAATATTATGCAGCATAGAGCACAACTCATTGGTGCTAGTCTAACCCTTTCACCCAGACCCGACCGTGGTGGGACGGTATGTTTAGTCGTCTTGCCACATAAGATAAAAAATAATGAAAGTTATTGAAACAATAAAGAGATTTTTACAGCGTGTCTTTAATTGGGCTTGCTTTTGCAATAATTGGTTTCAGCAACAGCAGTAAAGGATGGTAGAGAAAATTTGAGCCAAACAAAAATAAAGATTTATATTGTCGAAGACCACCCTTTGTTGATCCAAGGGATTTCTACTTTGATAAACCAACAGACCGATATGGAGGTTTGTGGCAACTCTTCTACGATCAATGATGCATATACCGGTATTGTTGCACAAAAGCCAGGAGCGGTTATACTAGACATTAGCTTGAAGAATAATGAAAATGGACTAAATCTTTTGAAAAAACTCAAAGTAGAATACCCAGACTTACCTGTATTGGTCTTGTCCATGTACGATGAGCCGATCTATGTCGAACGTTCTTTGCAAATGGGAGCAATGGGATATGTTACCAAAAAGGAAGCTGCTGCTGTTATCATAAGTGCAATTCACAAAATTTTAAAACGTGAGATTTTCTTGAACCCCGATGTAGCAACTAAGCTTATCGGCAAACTCTACAATACAAGTCCCGAACCCTCTGCCCTATCAGTGGAACTGCTGACAAATCGTGAGCTAGAGATTTTTGAAATGATAGGCAAAGGACTTGCAACAAAAGACATTGCTGGTTCTCTCGGTTTGAAAATTAGTACCGTCGAAACCCATAGGACGCATATCAAAGACAAATTGCAAATTCAAAATAACAATGAACTCATTCGTGTGGCTGTACAATGGTCTATGAATGCAACATAACCTTTTTCTATCGGAAAACAAATTATCTTTGTCATATATCTTGTTTATCCCTATCTAATATTTTGAATGGATAAAGTTACTTTCTGTCAGACTTAAAAGAATTTTGTCTCTCTTTGAAAAAATACACTATCGGGTTCATCTGGATGATACTATAGATCTCTTCATAATTTGTCTCTGGAATTTCACCGTGGCCTAGCCGGTAGGGTTCTATTTGGTAGAATTTTTTTTTGATCTTGCGTGCAAAGGCAATTTCTTCAGGGCTATCATCGATGATCATATCTCCTTTCACTTTGCGAATATCTTTTGCAATGCCTATATTTTGTGGGTCATAGTCTTCACGGAAAATATGTTTGTCAAATAAATGGTAAAGTTGCTGTTCTTTGAGGATTGCCAAAGCTCTGTCCTTAGTTGAATTGGTCCATAGCACTAGCTGGTGTTTCTCCTTACGCAAGTCTTGTAAGAAATCTTTCATACCGGGGCGGGTTTTGATGCCAAAATCATCGGTAAGTGTATTGTCCATATCAAAAACGATTACCATAGGAAAAGTTATAATAGGTAATTTTGCGAAAAAAAGAAGTTTTTTTACCCATATCGTGTTTTTCTACACTTTTTTTTGACTTGTACAAGTAGATACATGGAGGAAAAATGTTAGTTAGATCGAAAAGAAAAGCAAAGTTTCGCCAAAATGACCCCGTTGATGCGAGGCTTGGTTGGTTTGAGTTAGTTGACAGAAAAGAAGAGTTTTTAGACATTATACGTGTTCTCAACCGTTACTATGCGATGAATCCTTCTACTGATCATCCCAACGATTCCTTTCGTTTCCGAGAAAAGATGCTTGCGAGTCCCAGAGAAGAAGTTAAGATTTATATGAAGCGTTTTGGTGAATATGAATTTCTAATTACAGTTAAAATCAACGATGGCAAAAAAGAAAGTGTGGAATCGTGGATACACGTAGATGGGATCCAACAGGAAAGAGACGAATTGGACCAAGAAAGCCAAAAGTCAAACCCAGTCTTTACGATTACCTGTATTTCTGATTTGTTTGTATCTTCTTGCCAGTTGTGGGAGGAGGAACTAGAAGTGGAATAGAGTCTTTAATACGCTCCTGTTAGCCAGGAGCTGTATTTTTCTTCTTTATTGCGGACAATATCAAAGAACAGCTTTTGTAATTTTGCAGTAATGCTTCCCATTTCCCCATTGCCTACGGTTCGATTGTCGATTTCTTTGATCCAAGCTACCTGTACGCCTGTTCCAGAAAAGAATGCCTCGTCGCAAATGTACAATTCGCTACGTGAAATGTCACGTTCCACAACGGTATAGCCAAGGTCACGGGCGAGCTGGATGATACTTCTACGAGTGATACCTTCTAAAATAGAAGAATGGATGGGAGGTGTAAGTATTGTGCCATCTCTAACAATAAACAAATTTTCAGCAGAACCCTCTGAAACAAACCCTCTATCATCTAAAAAAATGGCTTCATCGTAGCCATCGATGAGCGCCTCTGATTTTGCAAGAGCGGAATTGATGTACCCTCCTGAGGCCTTCGAAAGAGTAGGGATTGCTACATCGTTGATCCTACGCCAGCTGGAGATTCTTGTTCTCAAGCCGCGTTTCGTGTCTAAATAGTCGTTTAGGGCGAGTATATAAATGGCAATGTCTGCTGGTACTTGGTGAAAGCGTGGAGAAAGCTCTAATGCGGAGGTATAAACAATGGGGCGAATGTATATGTTTTCTTTACGCTGGTTTTTTTGCACAAGTTCCAGGGTAATATCTACCAGCTCCTCTGGTGTTGCTTGGAAGTTCAATTGCATGATTTTGACAGAGTTCAGCAGTCGTTTGAAATGGTCGTAGATGCGAAATAAGAAGACGTTGTCGAAGTCGGCGTTGTAGTAACCGCGCAAACCCCCAAATACCCCAGTTCCGTATTGGAAACCGTGTGTTTCGATATTGATATTTGCGTCTTCTGCGGGAACAATTTTTCCCTGAAAATAGGAGAACTTTTCTACTGTACTTGCCATCTTACAACCTTTAGCAGAACAGGGCAGATAAAGAAAAGGACTATTCTAAATTCTCTAGTGAAATTATTTTAGTCAAAAAGCCATGGGTACTACCCATAGTGAAAGAAGGTAGGATATGGACTGGAAAGATACAACTGTCTTGCTATCGGGTGCATTAGGAATGCTAGGCAGCGAAATATCTCAACAAATGCAAGATTTAGCGGTACCGGTACTGCGAGTAGACATCGATGACTTGGACATTTGTGACAGGGATAGCGTAGAGGAGTTTGTCAGGGCCAACAAACCAAAAATTTGGATCAATTGTTCTGCATATACTGCGGTCGATCGTTGTGAGGAGGACCCTCAGCATATGCAGGTAAATGGAGAGGCTCTACGGGCTGTCGCAGATATTTGTCTACAATATAACACCAAGTTGGTACATTTTTCTACCGATTATGTGTTTTCTGGTCAGTTCGATGCCCCTATCCCAGAGGAGCAAGCCACTGCACCTCTCAATGCATATGGTCGGGGAAAATTAATCGGAGAAGAGCATATTTTGGCGACTCCCGGTTTAGAGTATTTGATTTTTCGCATCCAATGGCTCTATGGGCAAAATGGAAAAAATTTTGTCGATACCTTACTCGGCCTGTCTAAAGATAGGGAAGAGTTGAAGGTTGTAAATGATCAAATCGGCCGGCCTACCTCTACTAAATTTGTCAGCCAATGCGTTTTAGCCGCTTTAGAGGAAGGACTTTCTGGTATTTATCACCTGGGTCCGCAAAAGTATTGCTCCTGGTATGAATTTGCTAGTTTTTTCTTACGCGATAGCAAATGTAAAGTACTGCCGATTCCATCGGAAGAGTACCCTACACCTGCAAAACGTCCAGGCTTCTCGGTACTAGCAGTAGAAAAGTTTGCTGGTGAATTTGTACAGGCTCCTGGTTTTTTACAGAGTAGCTGGAAAGACTTAGTAGAAGATTATCTGCAAAAAGCATAACAATCTATTTGACATGAATCCCAATTGTTGAGAAAATTACACCAGAACGGTTTATGAAGAAGATTTATAAAGTTTTGTTAGCTGAAGACGATTTTGCTTCTGCTAAGATTGTCATTCATACCCTAAATAAATACAACTTTTCAGTAGAGCACGCTGAAAATGGTAAGATAGCTTTAGATAAAATCAAAGCAGGAAATACCTATGACCTAATCATAACAGATATTATGATGCCAGAAATGGACGGATTGACTCTCGTCGAAAAATTGCACAACTTAGTAGAAACTCCAATCATTATGCTAACGGCTGTTGGAGACCGGGAAAATGTTCGTAAGGCAGCGAAATATAAGGTGAAGATGTTTCTTTTGAAACCTATATCTTCTGCCAAGATATTTGAAAAAGTCAAAGAAGCTATAAGAATCACTGATAGCGAATTGATAAACAAACGTGCTGTTCCCTTTCGCTATCGTATCTTAAATGCGGATGAAGATGTATGGAAATTGGAGCTTTCTGGTATTCCCCTCGTCGAATTGGAAGAGGTGGAGCAAGAATTCGCGAGTCGCTTGAAAAAGACAAAAAACTTAAAGGAAATTCGGATAGATATTGCTTCAGAAGTTTTGTACAACCCTCTCTCCCCACATCATTTAGATAATCTCATCAAGACAATTCGCTCCGAATATACCAATGGCTTAGAAATCTCCTTATCAGGTGGTTATTTTAAACACATTGAAAAAAGTGTACTCGCTGATACGGATCATTTATCCAAATGTAAACTTGCTTCTTAAAAATTAACTAGTAAATCAGTAGCTTCGTAGAATATTTTTATAAATTTCCCAGAAAAGAATTTACATCTTTAAGGGAAATGTTGATATGTTACGCAGAGCCATAGAAAAGCTAAGACATTCTATATGTTGGTAACTTATGGAGGTTTCTTTTGGTAACCATTAAGATTGACGGAGAACAATACCAGGTTGATGAGTCGAAAAACCTGATTGATGCAGTAAAAGAGGTAGGGGTAAACATACCTTATTTCTGCTATCATCCGGCACTTAGGGTTGTAGGTATGTGTCGCATGTGTTTGGTACAGATTGAGGGAGTTCCTAAACTGCAAGTCGCGTGCAATACCCCTGTGAAAGAAGGCTTATCTATTATTACTAGGAGTGACCGAGTCAAAGAAGCGCGTGAAGGCACAATGGAGTTCCTATTGGCAAACCACCCCTTGGATTGTCCGGTTTGCGATAAAGCGGGAGAGTGTGACTTGCAAGACAATGCTTTTTCTGCTGGAAAAGGAGCGTCACGTTTTGAATTTCCCAAACGCGAAGTGCCACAAGAAGAAATCGGTGATAATCTTCTCATCAACCACAACCGCTGTATTGTTTGTTACCGCTGTGTACGTTTTGAAGAAGATAAAGTAGGTGAATCGAATCTAGGCTTATTCGAAAGAGGTTATCATTCTTTGATTGGTCTCGCCCATGAAAATAAAATTGATCACAACTTCCAAGGTGCTTTGGCTGATATTTGTCCTACTGGGGCTTTGTTAAACAAGAATACCCTTTTTAAATCACGGGTTTGGTGGTTCAAAACTGCTAAATCGATTTGTCATGGTTGTAGTACTGGTTGCAATATCGAAACAAATGTCCGTGATAACAAAATGCACCGCTACATGGCGAGAGAAAATGCAGAACTCGGTATGTATTTCTTATGTGACCGTGGACGTTTCGATATACAATGGTTGAATGAGAATCGTTTGTTATCCTACTACAAAGCAGGTGTCCCTAGCGAAAGCAAAGAAGTTGTTCCTGCTGTTCTCGAGAAACTCAAGAATGCCAAAAAAGTAGCTATTCTTGGTGGCGGTCATGAATCCAATGAGAACTTACAAAAGATCCTAGAGGAAATGAAAAAAATGGGTGTATCCTTTGTAGCAGAGGTAAGGTATACAGAGGCCCAACAAAAACCAGTAGAACATATCGATTTCTTACAAACTACCGACAGGCATCCTAATACCAAAGGGGCTTTGGAACAAGGTTTTGTGAGTAAAGAAGGGCTATCCGGTATTATCACACAATACAATGAGGGAAAGATAGACCTTGTCTTTGTAATCAAAGAAGAGTTGGTAGAAGAACTTACTGGTCCAGGTACAATTGTAGTTCTGGATACTAATAGTACCAAATCAGTCAAAGATGCAGACTTTGCAGTACCCATTAAGGCATTTAGCGAGCAACACGGAACTTTTACCAATAAAGACGGCGTAATCCAACCTTTTCAATTGGCAATGAACCCCTTACAAGGTTTGCCATCATCCAGTGAATTCTTTACACGTTTGCGTTTGGAGCAAACTATCAAACAGGAGGCTGCACTTGGCAACCATTAATGTAGTAAATGTTACCAAAAAGCATAAATTTACCTGGTACCAAAAGTTTTATTTCTATTCTATAGGCAAAGGTCTATGGATTACCCTAAAGCACTTCCTCAAGTCTGCTTTTTTGCGTGGAACCGTAACTGTTGAATATCCTGAGAAAAAGCGTGAGTATTCATCTCGTTTCCGTGGAATGCACTCTCTCAAACGAGATGAGAAAGGACGTGAGCGTTGTACCGCTTGTTTTTGTTGCATGTGGATCTGTCCTGCGGATGCGATACATATCGAAGCCGCAGAAGTAACTGAGGATATCCAGCACCTACACCCAGAGGATAAATACTCCAAACGCTTTGATATCGACCTCTTGCGTTGTATATTTTGTGGTTTGTGTGAGGAGGCTTGCCCTAAAGGAGCAATTTACTTAGATGGAATTGGTGAAATGGCTTCTGACAATAGACAGGACTTGGTTCTCACCAAAGAACGGATGACAGAAAAACACGGAGGTCCTATTTTAGGTCGTAGGCTCTAAGAAACTCTTGCTAGTAGTATATTTTTCCATACGCTCTTGTCCATTTAAAGTATTGAAGTATAAAATACTCATCTTGCTTTTGCTAATCCTTTTCCCGGTGTATCTACATGCACGAGAAAGAGAATACAAAACCAAATATGGGAAAATTTTTATTGAAAAGTTTCTTACCTCTCCTTTTCCGCATAAGGACAGAGAAAAGGGGTATACTTACCAAAAAACATTCTATGATGCCAAAACACATTATTCTTCACGATCTAGCATTATCTACATACCCAATGGTATCAAAAGAAGTAGTCGGATCAATTTAGTTTTCTATTTTCATGGTTGGAACGACCGGCTACATTTTATTCCTCCCCTTTATAGAGTCATCTCGCAATTTGCTGCCAGTCGTAAAAATGCAATTCTGGTGATTCCCCAGGGGCCTCGGGCTGCTCCTGATTCCTTTTGGGGCAAGTTTGAGGACAAAGCTGGTTTCAAAAGGTATGTCCACAATGTCGTGGCACGTATGTACAAAAAAGGAAGAGTTCCTTCCAATCGGATCGGTAACTTGATCTTAGCTGGTCATAGCGGAGCCTACCGGGTAATTGCCTACATCCTTATGCGGGGAGAAATGTCACGTAAAATTCGCGAGGTATATCTGTTTGACGCTTTGTATGGTGAAATGGAAAAGTATATCTATTGGTTTTCTTTTTATGGGGGAAGGTTCGTAAATCTGTTTACGGAAAACCCAAAGGTCATGCAAACCAGTATGCGACTGATAGAAGATTTGGATGGCTGGAATGTTCCCTATCTTTTTAAAAAAGAAAAAGAAATACAAGATAAGGAATATAAAGAAAATCGCATTCTCTTTATCCTTTCACAAAAAAAACACAATGAAGTGATGCATGGTGTCTTCTATAAGCTATTGCGAACTGGCTCACTTTCCGATTTGTAAAATAACGATTAAAAATAGGTAGAATTATGATACTTAACAAAAGAGTTCCCTTTACTTTATTGCTACGAAAAATAAAATTTCAACTTCCCGTCATATTTGGCTATTCCATTTTAGTAGAAATTCTAGATGAATTCTATCATATAAAAAATATGTCAATGCCGTTGAATATCCCTACATTTTTAGGAACAACAATTTCATTGGTTTTGGCATTTAGGACAGGACAGGCTTATAACCGTTGGTGGGAGGCAAGAAAGGTATGGGGAGCAATTGTCAATGATTCACGTTCTCTGGTACGACAGATCTATACATTGACTTTGCGGCAAACCGATGAACAATTTGAGCAGGTTCAAAAGAATTTTGCCTACCGGCAGATGGCTTGGGTACATGCTTTGGGGCAGGCCTTACGTGGTATTTTGGATAAAGAAGCCTTGCGTAAATACTTGCCTGAAAATGAGTGGGAGTTTGTAACCAAGCAAAAAAACATACCAAATGCTATTCTACAAATTCACAGCCAACAATTGCAACAAGCTGCCAAACAGGGTTGGTATGAGCCAAACCAACAGGTATGTATTGAGACTACGATCAGTCGTCTTTGTGACTCTATGGGAAAATGTGAGCGGATCAAAAATACGGTTTTTCCACGTATATACTCTGTTTTTGTCCATATCATGCTTTATACTTTTTTGCTTTTACTACCTTTCGGTCTAATCGATTATTTTGGGTATATCGAGGCTTTGATCATTGTTACCTTGACTACGCCTTTTTTTATGTTGGAAAAAGCGGCAATTGTAATGCAGGACCCCTTTGAAAACTCTGTACACGACGTTCCGGTTACTGCATTGGCACAGACCATTGAGTTGAACTTACGGCAAATGCTAGAAGAAGACTTCGTCCCAGAACCTGCAAAAGACTATGGTTATTATGTTTTGTAGAGTCTATTAGATCTTTCTTTTTGTATTTCTGCTTACATACTATTTGTTGATGAAAG
>JBCCIA010000171.1:0-11539 GCA_039028475.1 Spirochaetota bacterium
TGGTTTCAGAACCACTGTAGATACTCTTAACTTTTATAGGACTGGCTTTAGGCAATTTTGCTACAATTGTACTAAACGGAGTCGGATACTCATAAATATTCGTATAATCTAAAATGGGATAATAGGAAGAACCAATCGATACCTTTTTTGTAAAAGGTTTATACCCCAGTAATATTTTTCTTCTCCGTACATTCCCAGGGGATAAAAACGCAGAAAAAACCCAACCAATCACACCCTCACGAGTTTGTACAAAAGCCCATTTGCCTAATTGACCAGCAAGGATAAGACCTCTTTCGGAAAAATAAATAATGCTAGCCTCATCGCGAAGTCGTAAGCTCGTAAGAATTTGTGCATGCAGATCAGGCTTTTCTCGAATATGGATGACCCTTTCATTAGCAATATAGAGTTGTTGCTGCGAACCATGCCGAGTTAAAAACTTTTTACCAATGAAGGCCTTGCGATTTTTGCGGAGAAAGTTACTTGGCAAAAAACCTTCTCTACCGCCAATTGTACGTATCCTCGAATAGAGGTAATACCTACCTGGAGTTTTGGTAAAATTGATCTCTCTGTACAATTCTTTCACCTTCTCACCAGGATAGACAAATGTTATAAAATCTTTATTTGCAGGATAGGCAAAACCTTTTAAATTGTATTTTTGAGATACATAGAAATATACTTATTTGGCCTGAGTTTCTGTTATCAAAAAAAGAAAACAACCGACAATAGAAAAAAAAGAGGGAAAAATAGGAAAACACCAATTCACAAAATGTTTCATAATACATACACTAGAAATAGACTTTATTATTGCAATACTCCTTACAAACTTGCTAAAAACATGTCTATTCTTTTAGTAAAGGTAAGCAGCAAGAGCCCATAGATTTCTTTTCAAACAGGCTCTTATATACAAAAATGTCTAGTAAAGAACAAAATTTCACGCGAGAAAACCAGATTATCCAGCAAAACGAGTCTATCCTAGGGAATCTGAAGGATACGCCTGCCCAAAACGTAGTACAAAACTACCAAGCCTTGCTGCAAGAATACAAAAAGTTATTAAAAAGTACACAAAAGTTAATCAAACTCTCCGATAAGAGCAATCACAAACTCTATAACAAGAATTTATACCTGGAAACGGATAATGATCGCTTGCAAGACTTTCTCGAAAGAACACAAAATATAGCTGAAATAGGCGGTTGGGAAATCGATTTAGAGAACAAAGCAAGTTCTTGGACGAAGAAAACTTCTGCCATCTTTGCCCTAAAAGAAGTACCTAATTCTATTTTACAAATGCGCAAACTATTTTATAAAATGGATTTTCGCAATCTATTGTCTTTAGGAAAACAATGCATCTACCAGGGAATAGCCTCTGAAATAGAGATACAAATTGTAAACTCTCACAACAAACAAAAATGGATTCGTATCCAATTGCAACCTTTTTACCCACAGAAACCTAGCTATAAAATTCACGGGTATGTGCAAGATATTACAGCTAGAAAAATTTCAGAAATTACCCGCAATAAATTTCTAAATAACTTAAGCCATGAATTGCGCACACCTCTCAATACGATCATGGGTTTTTCGGAAGAACTAAAATCAACACTCCAAGAAGAAGAGCAACAACATATAACTCGAATCCATTCAACTGCTAGCCATCTTTTAGAAATCATAAATGATATTTTGGAATTGACCCGTATCGAAAACGATGAAAAACCTGATTTGATCAAACAAGAATTCTCGTTAAAAACGTTGCTACAAGAAACCGTTACTCCTTTTTTAGAGCAAATGGAGTTCGCAGGCTTAACGACGAAATTACATGTTTCACAAGAAAATTTACCCCAAACAGTTATAGGAGATGATAGTAAACTAAGACAAATTCTAGTAAATTTATTATCCAATGCGATGAAATTCACTACCCAAGGAAAAATCCATGTATTAGTCACAGCCAAGAACAGTCAGAACAATAAAATTATGCTTTTTGTGCAAGTTTCTGATACAGGCATAGGAGTCAAAGAAGAGTTATATGAAACAATCTTCCAGAGCTTCTTCCAAGAAGACGGCTCTTTGACAAGAAATTATCGTGGGACAGGGGTGGGGCTCAACTTAGCAAAACAATATTGTCTCTTTATGAATGGTGACATAGGTGTAAGAAGCCCTTCTCAGCTATGGCCAAAGGGTAGCGATTTTTGGTTTGAGGTAGAATTAGAAATAGGCAAAAAGAATCCACAAAGCACCAGCTCCAAGGCAAATACTCTAAATGATAAAAATAAGAAACTCGAAATATTAATTGTGGAAGACGATGTTCTTAACCAACAACTACTGAGAACATTTCTAAAAAAGTTAGAAGCTAATTTAACATTTGCTAATGATGGTCAAGAAGGAGTTTTATCTTCGCAAAAGAAAAAATATGATATTATTCTAATGGATATCCAAATGCCCCATATGGACGGATATGAAGCAACACGTTTGATCCGAAAGATAGACACCCAAACTCCTATTATAGCAGTCAGCGCAAATGCATTTCCTGAAGATATAAAAAAAGCAATCGATGTTGGAATGAACCTACATATAGCAAAACCTGTGTCTAAAAAGCACCTACTAGATACTATTTCACAGTATACATCTTAAACAAAGTAAACTTAGCGAGAATACTTTCTCATTTCCGTATGGTATGCTTTCAGGATGTCAATATAGCGGAGATAGCCAATCACCTTTGTTCGCTGTAACACAGCAACTTTATCAACATCATGGTTCAAAATAATCCGTAGGGCTTCTCCTAAGGTCTGCTCCCCGGAAACTCCTGGCATTGTAAACAGAACGTCATCAATGGTAATCAAGTTTTTCAGGGCTTTTCTATCTTCTTCTAATTCTGTATTCAAACGATTGCGCCGCAAAGAAGCCGCACCTAAATAATTTTGCTGTTCATCCACAATGATAAAATCACTTGCTTGGATCTCTAAGGCAACCTCTTCCACTTCACTGAGACGTGTTCCACCCTTCGCAATAGCATATTTGCGAAACTCGGTAAAATACTTCGAAATCTTAATTCTCTCCATCGCATCCTGGTTCATATCCCATTCATGGGCAGGAGATTTAAAACGGTTTTCGACCTGTCCTTTGTAAATAGACCAACGGTGAGACAGAACAAAAGCCAAAACAGAAACAATCATCAAAGGAGGCAATAAGGCATAACTACCGATCATATCGCAAACCATAATCATCCCAGCAATAGGAGCACTCGCAATGCCTGCAAAAAAAGAAGCCATACCCACTAAGATAAATGGAGACACAGAAACGTTTAGTTCTGGAAACCAATATTTAGCCATAGTGCCTACAAAACCACCCAACATACCACCAATAAATAGAGAAGGACCAAAAACCCCACCCGATCCTCCCGAACCAATCGTAAAAGAAGTAGTGACAATCTTTAAAAATGCTATTAGAAGGAAGAAAAAGGCTACATCTAACAAAGAAGAATCCCCGACAAAACCTTTGCCAACAATTGTATCTTGTAAAATACCAAAACCAGAACCTACAACTTGAGGAAAAAAAAGACCAAAAGTTCCTACGACTAAACCACCTATACCAGGCTTCAGAATAGGATGCAAAGGTAGCTTCTGGAAGATTTGCTGGATAAAATTAAATGTTTTTACAAAAATATACCCTACCCCAAAACACAAAAGACCCAGAATAATATAGAAAAACAGTTCGCGGTAATCTTTCAAGTCGACACTGCCAACTTGAAAAATAGAACCTGGACCAGCTATAGATGTAAAAACAAGATATGCAGTCACCGAAGAAATAATACAGGGGATCAAAGAGTCACTCTCAAAATCCTCTCGGTAGATAACCTCTACTGCCGTTATCGCTCCTCCCAAGGGAGCACGAAAAATAGCTCCTAAACCTCCTGCGGTTCCAGCAAGTAAAAACGTTCGCCGTGCCCTAGCCCCTACCCCTAATAAACGAGAGATAACTGCTCCAAAACCAGCTCCGATTTGTGCGGTAGGCCCTTCCTTACCAGCACTACCAGCAGTAGCAAGGGTAACAATTGTAGAGATAGATTTAAAGATAGGAACTTTTGTATTCATACGACCTTCTTCATAGTGAAAAGCCTTAATCATTGCATCAGTACCTGTCCCTTCTGCTTCTCGGCAAAAAAAATAAACGATAGCCCCCGTAAGCAAGCCACCCACAATCGGTAAGGCAAAAAAGAGCCAACGTTTGAAAACAAGCGGTTCCGAATGCAAAAAATGAATTTCTCCAGCAGGATGAGACGTTTCCCAACCAACGAGGGTGCCAAATGTATAATACTCTGCTTTAGCGAGTAAAAAAGCAAAAAGATAAGCCCCTAAACCAGAAACAATGCCTATAATGATAGAGTAGATATATAAAGATTTAGGCCCACGAATGCCAAAGACCTTGGTAAATTTAAAATTTCGGTCTTGGTAATTATTTTGCTTTTGCACTGCTATTTGTATTTTGGTAGGTATAGAATGCGTCCCAAATCCCCCAGAATCTACCTAGATTGGTTCCCGGCTCTAAGTGAACGCGAATTTTTCCATCAGCATAATCGACTAGCTCCAATGGAATTTTGACTGGATTGGTAATTTCCCTATCACGGTGGAAATAAACGGTCTTTTTCAAAGTTTGATTGATATAAACTTTTAGGAATCGCACCGGATAGTCTTTATTATTCATATTGCTATAAGAAGTGAGATCTAAAAAAAGATTAGCACGGTATTTGCCTAAAGGATCAATATCCAGTTGGAAATCCAACCCCTCACTAGGAACCATACGGCAGATACCATCTTTTAGACCAAATAAAGGAGAATCTGCCTGTAAAATCAAACCTTGGTAATTGGCCCAACGCCGTAGACTGGTATAACCAGCAAAATCTTCTGGGAGATTACCCTTTTTCTCCAAGTTATTAAAATTAATATAGTTTTTGTATTGATGAATTTGCACAGAAAATAAAGGGTTAAGGGTAAGCAAACAAAAAATGAGAAGCCAAAGTACTTGCATATTATAAACTCCCGTTGAAATTCCCTAAATTACTCTAAAGAGGGTGGAATTTTCTGCAAGAATATAAACAAAGTCAAAAGGAAAAAATTGATAACTATAAAAAATCAAAGCCAAGTAATCCCATTACAAAAAACAGGCAGTGTGATTACCTTAGGAAACTTTGACGGAATCCATTTAGGACACGAATCACTGATTCTTCGTACGACAGAACTTTCACGCCAATTAAAAATTCCCTCTATTCTCATCACTTACCAACCAAACCCTGCAATTGTTTTAGGAAAAAAAAATAACTTAAAAGAAATCTTTAGCTTTTCGATCAAACGCAACATCCTGAACAATTATGGGATCGATTTTTTTTATCCCATTCATTTTACAAAAAAATTTTCAGAAATATCCGCCCAAGAATTTTTACAAGAGACTCTCATCGAAATGTTTCGTCCAAAAAAAATCATCATAGGGTACGACCATTATTTTGGCAAAGGCAGAGAAGGAAATTTTGAGTTCTTGCAAGCAAATGCAAAGAAGTACAATTACCAAGTTGAAAAGATGGAGAAAGTATTCTTACATGGAGAAGGAATCTCAAGTTCCACAATACGTAAAAATATTCTCAGTGGAAATGTGCATCTCGCAAATAGAATGTTGGGAAGAATCTTTTACCTTCGAGGCACTGTTGTACATGGACAACAACGTGGTAGAAAGCTAGGCTTTCCCACTGCAAACCTGCAAATCGAATCAGAAAACATCATTACTCCGCAAACAGGAGTTTATGCAATCTACATAAATATTCGAAACCACCTATACCAAGGTATGGCAAATATCGGAAAAAACCCCACCTTCTCTGGTCAAAACATGAGTATGGAAGCAAATATTTTTAACTTTGACGGGGATATTTATGGAGAGAAAATCGAGTTCCACTTCATAAAAAAACTCAGGGAAGAAAAAAAATTCTCCTCTATAGAAGAACTAAAACAACAGTTGCAACATGATAAACAAAGAACAAGTTCCCTTTTTAAGAAGATATGATACCAATTTCCTAGCAATTGTACTTTTTTATTATTTCTGCAACCTTGCTATTTTTAGCAAACAAACAACTATTTTCCCAACACAAGGAAATTCCTACAGAGTCACCGTAGAAGAAAATGACGAGGGAATACATAGCAAATACTTTGCCAAAGATGGTACTTTGGTTGCTAAAAACTCTGTGGTATTATCTGAAAATTATATTCAAATAACCGATCAGCACCAAAGTCTATTTCGGCAAAGAACTTACAATGCAAGAGGATTATTGACAAAAGAAAAGTATACCACTATTGACAACAAACCTCTAAATACCTTTCCTACTATATCCTACCGCTATAACCAACAAGGGAATATAATCCAAAGATCTTATTGGAATGCATTGCAAAAGCCTAGCCAAGACAGTGATGGAATTTTTTTATACCAATATGAATATGATAAAAATGGTAACCTAATTCATGAAAGCAGATTTGGTAAAAAAAAACAAAGGCGAGAAAAATACTCAGGAATCCATAAGATCATTAAAAAATACGATAGTAGAGGAAATTTATTATCAGAATATTTTTATAACAAAAAGTTAGAACCAACAAAGGATATACAAGGAATATTTAAGTATTCATACGAGTATGATAAAAATGGCAATTTAGTATACGAATCTTATCAAAAAGGGTTATCCAAAGAAAGAACTACAAAAGTTTACTGGACATACAACCAAGATGACCTGCTGCAAGAAAAACGCGTTGAGAATTCTCAGGGGACATTTTTAGCAAATCCATTTATAAAGAATATTACCACACAAACCTACCAATACAATGCAGACCAACAATTGATTTGCAAAAGAGATATGGACAGGACAGGAAAAGTTATTTTAAAAACGATCTGGGAATATAACCAATCTGGCAAACTGGTAGAAAAAGCCTTTTTTACGCAAGAATACAAAGCTTACCAACAAGAGTTCGTATCTGGTCATAAAATACAAGTCTTGGAGGGACACTCTTACCTCTCCTTCACTGACATTTTTTCTAACGATATCATTTCCTATAGAGTTCATAAGATTCTTTGGCAGTATAAAAAAGGAAAAATACAACAAATTCTCTTTTACCAAAGCCCGAAAAAGCTGACCACCTCGGGTATAGCAAAAATTCTGATAAAACGACAGGGCAAACATTTCTCTGTATATTATAGAAAATACGACAATACTCCGATCACCTTCCAAGGAAGTAGCCGGCAAGATTTCTACATTTCAAATTCTTTGCAAAAAGTCATTTATTATACTTATGTACCTAAGTATAGAAAAGAATATAAAATAAAACAGTACCAATACCACTATTTCCAAAAGCAAAAAAACAAAGAAGAACTATTTATCTATGATCTAGAAGGTAATATTCGTGAGACCTATTCTCACCGCATAAAGTACCTATACAACAACCAAAAACAAATATCGCAGATAAAACTCTATACTACCAAGGGAAAGAAAAAACAGAACCATAGCGGAACACATAAAGTTTATATGGAATACGGAAAACAAGGAAACATGATCCTTCTGGAAAAATACAGTCTCAACAATACAGTTCTTAGCAGAGAGCAATGGAGCTATGCTCCTACAAATCAAATCAATTCGTATGAAATGTTTTCAAGAAAACATTTGCTTACGAGGGATAGATACCGCTATTTTCGCTTAAAGGATACAATCTTTCGAATCCAATACAGCAATTCGTATCACATTTTAGGGGTAAAAATCACACAAATAGATTGAGGCCTGCTAGCCTCTACATTCTTTCATTTTTTTTTGGATGAAAAAAGACAAGTACCAATATGATATGATTGTCTTGGATTTATGATTATGAAAATGGTAAGTCTTGGTTCTTAGCTACAAAATCGGTCACCACAAGGTCAACCGACTTTTCTAATTCATCTGAATTGTATAAAAGTTCACCTGTAAACTTTTTTTCCATCTTTGCGTTACGGCCTTTGATCATAACATACACATATGCTTCGCCCAAAGTAGAACCACAACTTCCATCTAAAATGATATTGCATTTAGTCAGGGAATAGTATTTTTTTTCTAATTTCTCTTTAAAATCATACAATAAATCACTTTGCAGCAACATTAGTTTTTTTTCATCCATATCATATTCCGTCCCAAATATAAACTCTGACAAGTAATAAGAATTTTCCAGGATTTTATTTATCAAAAGAGAAAAAAACCACTATTTAATCATAGTGGCTTTCTTGTGTGTAAGGTAAGCTGCAAGAGCCTTTCAAACAGGCTCTTATAATGTTCCAATGTATTTCTGAAATCTTCCCTGCTTTGTTTTAGCACTAGAAATGATACTTTGTTGCTTGGCAAAATCTCGGATTGTCTGAATTCTTTCCTCAAAACTGGGGTAAGTAGAACGTATCAGACTTGTTCTCGCTTCATTTTTCTTCAATCTATTCAAAAATGCAATAGCCGATCCATAATCATAACCGCTCCTGAGAGATGCATAAAGAATTGCTGAAACATCCGCTTCTAGTTCTTCCTCTTTGCTTCTACCGGAAGAAGTTAAAATATCTGTTAACTCTTTCACCGCCGGACGGACCTCACCACTTCCATCGAGTAGACTGCTCGAAAAGAGAGCGAGTATTCTGTTAGAGCTTTTTTCTTCTCCCAGTGAGTGGCGTAAGAGCACATGGGACATCTCACGCGCGATGAGAAATGCTAACTCAGCTTCATTTTTTACTGCTTTCAAAGCACCTTCTGATACCAATATATAGCCACCGGGACAAGCGAAAGTAAGAACCTCTTGTGAATTCAAAACACCAAAATAATAGTCGATTTCAGGCCTTTCTTCTAAAAGAGCTGTCATTGATTTTCCGAGAAGGTTCATATAATTAGTCGCATTTTCATGCTGGATGATGCCATATTTTTGTATCAAATTAGCAGCTAAAGCCCTACCAATTTGCAACTCACGGATCAATTTCTTGTCTGGAGTACGAACTTTTGTCTTATCCAGATTCGTAGGGGCATCAAAACTTACCATATACTTGTTGAAACGCTGCGCATTGGTTTTTCCCGCCACTGGTAAGCTTTGTTTTTTAGAAAAGTCGTGCAAAACCTGGATTCGCTTCGATACAGGAGGTAGCGTATCGGTAAAGACTGTATTCTTGTCTGACTTGCGGACACGTTCAAGGTAATTGATTGCCGATGTATAACTGTACCCCATACCTAAGGAAAGGTAAAAGAGTGCTGCTCGATCTGTAGCAAATTCCTTATCTGGTTTGCGACCTACTTTGGTAAGAATAGTCATCGTTTTATCTACTGCCGCGCTTGTACTCATTGCCAACACCTTATCGCTGTCTAGCATACGACTCAAAAAACCGGTAGGTCTTAACTCTAATGGGTGTTTTAGAGCTATATGTACCATTTCACGTCCAATCACAAACGCTAGCTCTGACTCATTCTTAACATTTTTCAAAGCGCCTTTACTGACAAATACATAACCACCTGGAGCAGCGAAGCTTAAGATCTCATCAGTATCGAGAATTCCAACATAGTAATCTACATCAGGACGGATTTCACGGATAGATACAAAAGATTTAGCAAGAAGATTCAGATATTTAGTAGCTGGAATACTCTTCAAAACTTTATATTTCTTAACAAGTTCCGAACCTACTGCTCTACCTAAACCAACTTCTTTGATCAATTCTTCATTGCCACTGGCCTGAGCAGCAGCACTCTGTCCAATAGCTGGCATAGAGGTAACAAAACTTTGAAATCTCTCTGGATTGTATTTCTGTGTAGCTGGAAAATTCTGTGAACTTGCTAATTGACGAAGCTTTTGGATTCTCTGGGTTAGTGGAGGGTGAGTTTTTTTTCTGGTACTATATTCCTTATCTTTACTACTCTTATAAATACGCTCTAAATATTGGATACTTGCGTTGTAGTCGTACCCCATACCAACAGAAGCATAGATAACCCCAGATCTATCAGCTTCTAGTTCTAGATCTTTTTCTCTACCAGACTCCAAAAGAACTTTCTCTAATTCAGAAGAAGCCTGTTCTATAGCCATATTCAGAACGGCTCCACCACCTCCCAAAAAGGTAGCGATGAATTCAATAACTCCTGCTTTTTTCTTAGGCTTTATATTAGAGTGGTTGAGTACCACATGTGAGATTTCGTGTGCCAGTACAAAGGCGAGTTCAGCCTCATTTTCCATACTTTTTATGGCACCTGCGGTAATTAAAATATAGCCTCCAGGGCAAGCGAAACCATTTACGCTATCGCTATCCAAAATTCCAAAACGAAATTTAATTTCAGGTCTGGAAGACAATGAGCTAATACTTGCGCCCAACATATTTAGATAGCGGGTTGTCGCTGCGTCCTTCATTAAGCCATATTTCGCAGTAAGCCTTGCTGCTAAGGAACGGCCTATGCGGATCTCTTCTAAAACGGCTTCATCGACTTTTTCTTTTCTACCACCATCAGCTGTAGCGCAAGATAGTAGAAAGATAAGTAGGGAGAATAGTAACTTTGTCGTATGCTTTCTCAAAATTCTCTCTTATAATTAAATGATTTGATAAAATAAAAAAATGTCTACCTATATAAAAATCCTAAATCTCGACTACATATAGAGACACAGCAAAGGTTCTATAAATATGTAGCCGAGTTAGGTAAACCCCTCAACCCAATAAAAAAAGTAGTATTAATTGCTACTACTTTCGAATGATTCCAAGTCTGCTTGCTTGATTTTTTCAGATTGGCTTTCCATCCATTGTACAGCAGTATAATCGTATTCGCCGGCATTGCCACGCACACGAATTTTCTCGGAACTGGTAAGACCACGAGCAGATGCTGTCTCACTGTAAGAAGAGGCACGTCTTCTTGCGCTGGAACCTCTGGAGGACTTGCCTGATCTCAAGCTAACTTTGGAACCAGGTCTTTTACTAGAGGCAAACATCTTAGAAACATAACCACTTTTTCCATTCACTCTGACTTTGTAAAACATACCTGACTTTCCCAAAACAGTGAGTTTGTCACCGCGTCTTAGAGCAGTACCACTGCCAAAACTAGCTGTTTTCATCAATTTAGCAGAAGGGCTAGTCACATACAACACCTTTTGCTTTGCAAAGAGAGTTCCAGAGAAAAGAAGAGCGATTCCCAACAATAAAATTTTTTTCATATTCTACCATCCTTTTGGTTATACCTATCTATTAGACTATAAAAGCCTAAAAAAAAATAATGTATATCTAATTATAACCTGTACAACAATGCTACGATCCCCTTTTTTTTTTTAAAAGGAAATTTTTTAAAAACTTTCATAAAAAAAGAAGGGGAAGCTCCAACATAGTACAATCTCCTCAGACATGGAGGAGATTGTAGGCTCCTAACCCTTATTTTGCAAGCTGCTTTGTTATAAAGTCACTCAAAGACTCCGAATCAGGATAGTCAGCTACATAAGTATCGGTAAGTTTAATTTTAAACTCCTTTTCAATGGATCCTCTAAGCTCAACACTCATAATAGAA
>JBCCIA010000172.1:0-11534 GCA_039028475.1 Spirochaetota bacterium
ATGTATAAGATAGTGGGTGAGAAGAGCAGGAGCATATTGAGTTAGAGTATAGAGATTGCACTTCAGCTTTAAAAGCAATGCGATTGCTAATGGATTTCAGGGTCTCGGGCAGAAGATTAAGGCACTCGTAAGGAACCGCCGGTGACAAATCGGAGGAAGGTGGGGATGACGTCAAGTCCTCATGGCCTTTATGTCCAGGGCTACACACGTGCTACAATGGCTGGAACAGAGGGTTGCCAAACTGTAAAGTGGAGCAAATCCCATAAAACCAGTCCCAGTTCGGATTGAGGTCTGCAACTCGACCTCATGAAGTTGGAATCGCTAGTAATCGCGGATCAGCATGCCGCGGTGAATACGTTCCCGGACCTTGTACACACCGCCCGTCACACCATCTGAGTGGGGGGCACCCAAAGTGGTTTCAGCTAACCGGCAACGGAGGCAGACTACTAAGGTGAAACTCGTGAAGAGGGTGAAGTCGTAACAAGGTAGCCGTATCGGAAGGTGCGGCTGGATCACCTCCTTTTTTAAAGGAAAGAATTAGGTGCCTTTGTCAGAGCCTCAACAGTTCTGGCAAAGAGCACCAGGTTGATAGTGCAAACGGGTCGCTCTTCTCTTTCAATTCTCAATGACTTTTTTCTCATACATTGGCAATTGCAATCATTTGGAAAAATTACAGACAAATTTACTTCTGTTCTAATCTTGGTGTATATGGTTGCTAAACCAAAACAAAAGCCTGCAAAAGTTTTCCAAAACTATATGGAATTTGAAGACAATTCCAAACAATCCCTACAAAATACTCTATTCTACTGCTCACACGATTCCTTTGAATTTGAACTCATTGTAAATGTATACCGAAATGCGCTAACCCACAGGGGGGAGCCTTTGGAGGTAATTGTCTTTGTCGCAGAACCAGGAGACTTGGAACGCCTATTTGCGGAGTTGACCAACCTGAGTATGTTTTCTAGTTTGAAGCTGATCATTATCAAAGCAGGACAGGAGTTTTTCAAACCAATACTCGCAGCAAAAAATAAAACTTTGTATGCTTCCTATAAACGTAACTTCCAAGAAATCTCGGATAAAACATTTCTCTTGGTGCATTACGATGCCAAAGATGTGCCGGATAGGTTGTTTAGTGTATTTGGTTACCAGCTGGGCTATCTGAAAAATCGCAATTATTATCCCAATGAACGTAGGAAGGCCTTGGATAGTGTACTACGTCACGAAAAAGTCTCTATGCAACCTGCTGCAATGGATGAGTTCTTATATAAAGTTTCTCCCAATATGGGTTCGTATATGAAGAGTATACAAAAGCTGAAGTTGCTCTTAGGAAAAAAGCAATTTAGCTTAGAAGATGTAGAAGAAGCCTTATTCAATCGGAGTGATTTTAACCCCTTTCACATGGCCGATCTACTCTTCCAAAATGATAGGCGTGAATTTTTCAAAGAGTTTTCCAAGTTAAACTTTTCTGAGGATAACAAGCATAGCTTTCTTTCTCTCCTGACAGCACTGTTAAACCGTACAGACGAAGTTCGCAAAGCTAAGCTACTCTTTCACCGTTTGAAGGGAGATGACGGTAAAACCTTCCAGCTTTTGGGGATGTCGTCCTATTCTGACAAACGTAAAGCCTTTGTACGCAATAAGTTAACCAGGGAGACAAAGCTATTCCAAGATCAAACGTTAGATGATTTGTATGCATTGCTTACCGAACTGAATATTCGTTTTAAGACCGGAATAATGGCATCGCAGGCGAAAATGTTATTTACAGAAAAAATGCTAGGCATATTCCACGCATTGGAGCGAAATTAGTGAGTACGTACGCAGAACTGCATAGCCACCTCTATGGCTGTATCAGCCCTGAAATTCTTTTCAACATTGGAAAAAATAATCCAAAGCCGAGATGGGAAATTTTTACAAGTGACTATACAAAGGCATACGGCAAAAAAATTGATCCAGAAAATTTTTTTACAGAATACAGTGATATAAAGAAATTTCGGTCTCTCTACCTTTTTAGCGAACCAGGCAATTTTTTAGGATTTCAAGCAAAGTTTAATTTGATCATTGCTCTCGTTGAGTTTACCCCTAAAGAAATCAAACAACTGGCTAAGGATATCTATACCCAACAGATTGAGGAAAATGTAAGTTACGCCGAATACCGATTTATGAATTCTCCTGGAGCTAATAGAGATTTGTACTTACAACGAATTCGAGCGGCTTGTGTGGGGTTTGCCGAAGCAGAGGCACAAATGAGTTCTGCTTCTCAGGCAAGGCTTGCCGTTTCTCTACACCGCGGTGGAAATTATGAAGAAGTATATACCTGGCTAAAAGAGTTTCAGGAAGAAGATGCAACAATTGCTAAGTATTTGGTAGCGATTGACTTTTGCCATATAGAAGAGAACCATCCCCCACTAGCTAAGAAAGAATTCTTTGAAAAGGTAAATAAAGACAATGCAGCAGTACCAGATAAGGCGTTAGCTATACTCTACCATGTTGGAGAAAGCTATACCGATAAAACGATCAAATCGGCTATGCGTTGGGTCTTAGAAGCCGCTGAATACGGAGCACACCGCTTGGGGCATTGTCTATCGGTAGGTATAGAACCCGAAGAGCACCTGGGAAAACGTAAAAAAGAGACGGTGGCTGAACGAATCGCCCAATTGACCTTTGAGCTAAAATACTACGATTTGATACACAGTTTTGGTACGACGCAGGCTGAACTATCCATTATCAATGAATTGGAGTCTTTGAAAAATAAGGAGCTAACAGACCTGGTTCCCTTTGCAATGAACGAAAACTACATTGTGGAACTGAATACTTTCCGCAGGTTTGCAGCAGATTTCTTACGCAAAAAAAAAGTATGTGTAGAGTGTTGCCCTACCTCTAATATGCTTATCGGTGGGATCAAAGATCTGGAATGGCATCCGTTACGCTTTTTTGTAGAAAATGAAATCCCAGTAGTCATTGGTAGCGATGACCCTGGAATTTTTAATACCAATCTCGCAAAAGAATTTGCAATGGCAGAAAAAATTGGCCTAACACAGGAACAGTTGGCTAAACTCAGGGAAGACGCTTTCCTATATACTTCCGAAAAGCTATCGGGTAGAATTGCTATAGAAGACGAAGACAATAAATGAATAATTGATTTACATAAACTTGCCCACTAAGCCATTATCCAAGAATCCCGCAAAAAGGAAAAAAAAATGAGCTTTGCAAAAGATTTTTTAAAAGAATCCGTAGAGATTATCAACAGCATTTCTACTGAAAAAGTAGAAGAAATCGCGAATCATTTAGCACAGGTACGAGAAGCTGGCGGACGGCTTTTTTTCTTAGGCGTAGGGGGAAGTGCCGGCAACTGTGGTCATGCGGTGAATGATTTTCGTAAGATCTGTGGGTTTGAAGCCTATGCTCCCACAGACAATGTTTCGGAGCTTACCGCTAGAACAAACGATGACGGTTGGGACAGTGTATTTGTCAATTGGTTACAAGGTTCAAAACTGCGCAAAGAAGACGGTATTTTTGTATTTTCTGTTGGTGGCGGCAATTTAGAGAAAAATGTCAGCCCTAACTTGGTCAAAGCAGTAGAGTATACCAAAGAAGTTGGTAGCAAGATCTTTGGCGTCGTTGGTAAGGATGGAGGTTTTACTGCAAAATCTTCTGATTTGGTACTAGTTGTACCAACTGTCAACACAGGCCACATTACTCCCCACACAGAAGCCTTTCACTCTGTCATTTGGCATTTACTAGTTACACATCCTGCGTTGAAATTTAACGAGACAAAATGGGAGTCGACCAAATAAAAAAGGCAGTCTTTTTAGACCGCGACGGAATTATCAACCAATCCGTTGTACGCGATGGAAAACCGTATCCGCCAGCGTCCTTACAAGAGTTGCTTTGGGTAGACGATATCGCGGGGTGTCTACAGCAGATCCGAAACAAAGGCTATTTGTTGGTTGTATTTACCAACCAACCCGATGTGGCGCGGGGCACGAAAAAGCAAAGTGATGTAGAAGCGATTCATGCACACATGCAGGAAAAGTTGCAATTGGATGCTGTATATGCCTGCTTCCATGATGATGTGGATGAGTGCTCTTGTCGCAAACCTAAAGCTGGGATGCTTGTGCAAGCCGCAGAAGATTTGTCTATCGACTTGCAGGCGAGTTATGCAGTTGGAGATAGGTGGCGGGACATCAATGCAGGCAAGACGGCGGGTTGTAAGACTATTTTTGTCGATTATGGCTATGCAGAAATATTGCGCGAAAAACCAGATTATGTAGTCGAACATCCTACGATGATGCTAAATTATATCAAATAAATAAGGGAAGTATGGAATGAACGGAACTAAATTAAAAATACAACTGTTTGCTGATGGAGCAAACAAACAGGATATACTCGAATTATACAAGAATCCTATGATCAAAGGGTTTACTACAAATCCGACTTTAATGAAGAAGGCAGGAGTCACTGATTACAAGGCTTTTGCATTGGATATTCTCGGAGAGATCAAAGATAGAGGGATTTCCTTTGAAGTATTCGCAGATGACTTTGAGGATATGAAACGGCAAGCCTTAGAGATCAAATCTTGGGCAGAAAATGTGTATGTAAAAATTCCAGTCACCAATACCAAACAAGAGTTTTGCGGTCCATTGCTATCCGAGTTATCTGAGCAAGGGGTAAAGTTGAATGTGACTGCTATCTTTACCTTACAGCAAGTGAGAGATGTGGTTGCTTCTTTGAAAGGTGACACGCCTGCTATTATTTCTGTATTTGCGGGTAGGATTGCTGATACTGGGGCTGACCCTGTACCTGTTATGCGTGCAGCTTTGGAACTGTGCAAGATTCGACCCAATACAGAGTTGCTGTGGGCAAGTACCAGAGAGCTATTCAATGTGGTGGAAGCGGATCGTATAGGCTGTGACATCATCACTGCTACTCCTGATATTCTCAATAAACTGAAAAACTTGGACAAAGATTTAGATGTTTTTTCTTTAGAGACAGTGAAAATGTTTTACGAAGATGCTACAAAGGCAGGATTTAAGATTTGAAATTTTTTGTAACCGGAGGAGCTGGATTTATTGGTAGCAATGTTATCGATCGTTTGATCGCACGCGGTGATGAAGTTGTATGCTACGATAACCTCTCTACGGGACAGGAGCGTTTTCTCGATTCTGCCCGTGAATCGGACAAGTTTTCCTTTGTCAAAGGAGACATTCTCAACCAAGAAAAGTTGAATGCTTCTATGGCTGGTTGCGAGTTTGTCATCCATCTCGCTGCCAATGCAGATGTACGTTTTGGGGTGGAAAATACGGCACGTGACCTACAGCAGAATACTATCGCTACCTACAATGTTTTAGAAGCCATGCGTATCAATGGTATCAAAAACATAGCCTTCTCGTCCACGGGTTCTATCTATGGTGAGACAGAGGTTATTCCGACTCCAGAGGACGCTCCTTTTCCTGTGCAAACCTCACTCTATGGAGCTTCTAAACTGGCGGGTGAAGGATTGATCGCTGCGTTTTGTGAAGGCTTTGGGATGCAAGCGTGGATCTTCCGCTTTGTCTCTATTTTAGGAGAGCGTTATACACATGGGCATGTCTTTGACTTCTACAAAAAGCTCAAGGACAATCCAGACAAGCTACAAATCTTGGGCAATGGCAAGCAGAAGAAGTCCTATCTGTACATCCAGGATTGTATCGATGCTATATTCTTTGCCATAGAAAATGCTAAGGACAGCGTGAATATCTTTAACTTAGGTACCAAAGAATACTGTATGGTAGACGATTCGGTGGGCTGGATTTGTAAAGAGTTGCAGGTTGAGCCAGAAAAAGAATACACGGGTGGTGAGCGAGGATGGATTGGTGATAATCCGTTTATCTTTTTGGCTACACAAAAGATAAATGATTTGGGTTGGCAACCAAAGCTTAACATTGAAGCATCTATTATCAAAACTCTCAACTATTTGCGTGAAAACGAGTGGGTATTTGAATCGAGAAAGTGATGCTGCATATGAGGTAGAGAATCCCGATACCTGTCTACGTAGCTACCAGTGGCAGGCAGTACCCAAAATAGTCTCCTACCTCAGCAAAGGTCTTAGCAAGAAGACCTGGTTGGATTTTGGTGCAGGGAACGGAGGGCTACTGACACATTTAGGTAAGTCGCATCTAGAGTTGAAACTTCTTGCTTATGAAGCGAGTGCTAGTGCTGCCGCTAGCCAAGAGTTGGTATATACAATTTTAGGTAGAGAAGAACTCGCTCAATATTATGGTAGGGTAGGCATTATTTCCTCTTTAGGTTATTTGCAGCAATTGCAAGAACCTGAAAAAGCCTTTGCCGAAATTGGCAGGTTGTTGTACCCCGGTGGAATCTTTTTTTACCAGGTCGCAAACAGTGCTAAGGTTTCGTGGGAGTCTTTACGAGAAGGTAGCGCATCCCTGTTTACCCCACAAACGATGCAGGAGTATTTACAAGCGGCAGGAATGCAACAGCAACAATTTCCTTTATACGCTAAGTATCTATTTACAGGCATTGTGAAGCATAAGATCTTGCAGGGCTTGGGTTATAAAGACAGAAAGATTTGGCATAATTTCATTCCTTGGAGTGTCATCGCTCATTTTGCCAATCTCAAATATGGAATTACGGAATTAGGATATGGAATCAAACAAGGATAACAAGGTCGTCTTGATTACAGGAGCCACTGGTGGCTTAGGGCAGGAACTCACCGCACAGTTTTTGCAGCAGGGCTATCGTGTGTTTTTGGTAGCACGCAATGCGGATAAATTGCAGGCTTTGCAAAAACAATATGCACAAAACTATGTGGATAAGGTTGCAATAGCTGTAGCAGATTTTAGCAAGCTCTCCAGTTCTATGGTAGAAGGCGTATTTACTGCCTGCGTAGAAAAATGGCAGGCTCCTGATATTTTAGTGAACAATGCTGGTATTACTGGTGGTGTGGGCAAGTCTTATGAGCTTTCTTTCCATGAATATACCGATGCCTTTCAGGTGAATCTATTCGCTGCAATTGAATTGTGTCGTGTTTGTGTGCCTGCGATGGTTGCGAAAGGCCATGGAAAAATTATCCAAATTTCTGGTGGTGGTGCTACGGGACCGCGAGAAAACTTTTCTCCCTATGCTTTATCTAAGACTGCCTTAGTACGTTATACTGAAAACTTGAGTCGCGAGTTGGACGAGTTACGACCTGGTGTGCAGATCGATGTCAATGCAATTGCTCCTGGGGCGATGAAGACAGCAATGACAGAAGAGATTTTGCAAATGGGTAAAGATACTGTTGGTGAGAAAGAGTTTTCCGGCCTTAGTAAAAAACTGCAAACGGCTCCTACACCTCCTGCGGTAGCGGCAGAACTCTGTTTGTTTCTCGCGTCCTCGGCGAGTGACGGTATCAGTGGTCGTTTGTTGAGTGCGGTTTGGGACAAGTGGCAGGATCTGCCCAAGGTTCTCGACGAATTACGTACTAGTGATATTTATACTTTGCGGCGTGTCATTGGCAAAGACCGTGGGAAGGAGTGGGACAAATGAATAGACTTATTGGTATTTTTTTACTCTGTATTCTTGGGAGCTTGGCGTGTTCAAAGCCTGAAAATGTTATCAGCGATGAGCCCGTTCACATCCATAACTTGAACTATAGCTTTCCCTCTCCTATCCACCATTTCCTTTTATTGGATAAATTGATGTTTGATTGGCAGAAGATTGATTTTGAGCCAAAGAAAAGCCAAATTCACTCGCAGGAAGCCTATGCTTTGCATATCGGTGTGGAGGCTTCGGAAGAAATCGTTTTTATCCTTGCCGGAGATCATGCCAGGGCAGCCCAAGCTCGTAAAGTTATCTTGCAGCATGCCACAAAATTAGAAATTGCTCATGAGGTGGAAGACTCCTTTGCTAAGTTCCAAAACTTGTTGGATCAAAAGGCAAGTAAGAAGGTTTTGCTCGAAAAGGCAGGTCATTTAGAAGAAGAGATTGAAGTGGCTCTAGTTAAGCATGGCAAAGAGCCGTATGCGGTGCTCAGTGACATCGGCTCTTGGCTGGAAGGCTTTCATATTTTGGTGAAGGAACTCTCTTTACGCTATGATCCAAAACTCTCGCTTATTTTGCATGAGTCGCATATCGCTGAATTGTACCACGAAGCCTTGGTGGAATTGCAGAAATCTGGTAAGTTGCCTAAGAAGAATAAACTCATCCAAGATTTAGATCTTTTTTTGGGAAAGGTCAAAGAAATTACTTTACCTAAAAAAGAAAAACCGGTATCTTTGCCAGTAGTGCGTAAGCTACTCAAACTAACTACGGAGATTCGCAAAGAAATTCGAGAATTATGAAACTTGTCTTAGTCCTAATATTCCTCGCCTGCCAATTTGCTCTGGTAGGAAGTGGCAGTTCGCCCAAAGCAAATCTAAAAGCGAATTTGGCAAAAGCAAAGTTGAATTTACAAGACAAGAATTATGTGGTAGAACCAAGAAAGTTTTTCATTCCTTTGAAGAAAGGCTATAAGGTGGATTATATCATTACCACTCCGAGTTATCTCGCTAAGACTGCCATTGCTGTAGTGAACAATGGTCTGGCGAACCGTGTCAAGATTTTGATTTACAAGATGCGTGAAAAGTTTGCGGGTAGTAGAAAACTCATCTTTGGTGGCATGTTGAAGTCTGACTATATGGTGAAAGAACTCAGTGATAAGTCTTACTTTTATCTGGTCGAAATTGAAATGATGGAAGTCGCTAACAATACTGCGGAAGCCCGCGTTGAGTTGATCCATGGTTTCAAATACCCCCCTTGGGAAGACGAAAAACCACATATCGATGAAGGCTCCAAACCAGCTCCTGGCGAAACTGCCCCCTGTGCAGGCACAAACTTTGACTGTGCTGGTGATCGTAAATACAATCCTGGTTATCAAAAAAAGCTGTAAGTAGTTTTATTCTTGCTAAATTCTAATTTCTGCTCCAATCTAGTTATGCTATGACTCCTTTAAACCAAGAAGTTACTTCTGCAACCTTCGCTGTGGATGATGTGCAGGTTGCAAAACTACCCCTAAAAGAAATTTCCCGGCAGACCTTTTTCGAGAAACTTTTCAAGAATAGAGAAGTTATCGCATATTCTCAGCCTGATAGGTCAATAATCCAAGATATTACTTTCCAGCCGTTACTGGCTGCGATTCACTTAGCATATAGTGGTCACCGTCCTCTAATAATTTCTCCTGATGCGATGTGGTTAACATTTGCACAAGGTTTTGCATACCATATCACTAATAATGCCGAAGCATTGCGTCATTTGTTAGTCCCACATTCGGGTAAAGAAAGTATTATTATAAATACCTTAGCAACACCTAATTGGGAACAACTCATAGAGGAGTTTAGCGATTCTATTTTTCACAAATCTCATGCAGAGTTTAAACAATTGCTATGTGACTTTTCCACCAGTTCGAGAATTGATACCCTTGCCAGTCGTATCGTGTTACTGGATGCTTTTAAACCATATTATGGATATGAAACCTATTGTGTCTGTGGTATTCCTGAAATTACTTTAACGGGTAAAGTCGCAGATTGGGAAAAGCTAAAAGAGAAGGTCGAATTTATATCGCAGTTCGACTTGGATTGGTGGACAAAGCGTCTCATTCCGATTTGTGAAGAATTTATTTTAGCAGCTAAAGGAAATGCAAATATTGATTTTTGGCAGGAAATCTATAAATTACGCCAAGCCTATGGTAGCAATCGGATCAATGGTTGGGCTATGTATCTGATTCCTTATGTTAAGGATTTTATCACAGATCGTTGTTCACAGCGTAACGCAATGTTATCCGAAAATGTAGAAGAACATTATGAAGACATTGATTCTGGTATTACCGGACTTACTACTGATTTGCTGCCTGATACGCCTAATTCAGCACCTATTGTTTTAAGATCTTCTGGAGAAGAAATGGAAGCTGCTTTGGAATTGGTAGGTGGTTTGGTAGGTGTTGAGCAGAACCGTGAAACAAAAGCATTGAAACCGATTTCCGGTTGGGTGGTGACAAAGGGGCTTAGTTTTCGGGAAGAGCTATTGCATTTTTCTAAAATATGCGATGCTAGACCTCCCCTAAATGCTTCTTACATCGCGGAATTGTTAGGAGATTCTCTTTATAGAACAAATTATCTTTCAATACCAGCAGATCTTGTGTATTTCTATTCCTGGTGCAATGGTGCAGCATTAAAAGATGGCAGCCTCCGGTTTTTATCATTAGAGGAAGCTCGGAAAAAGTCGGATGCAAGTTTTGAGGAGGAAGAATCACTGGAAGGCTTTATCGGCTTACGGAAAATTCTGGAAAAGTCGGATATAAGTTCAGAAGTGGAAAAACCACATAATGAGAGTTCTGCAAACGATAAAGCAAGTTGTTGGATTTTAGCAGAACTTGCTAACGGAGAAATGATTTATTTTGCACAGTGGGAATATCATTTTAACGACGATCATTGGCATTGCGATTGGCGTGATGAATGTTATGTGCAGCGAGGTGAGGAAAGATTGATCATTGCAACAAGTCTTAGGCAGTTGCTGGTTAATTTATTGGAAGATTCGATGTATTTTCTAAGAGATACTTTTGTTCCTATTGCACCTCTTAGTTTGGAGAATATTGAAGAGTATGTAGAGAGTAAAAATAAAGTTGAAGAAGATAAGCCAGCTAGATACTCAAAGTATCATCATGCTGTGGGGAATGCATGGTGTAGGGTATTGGATCCGCCTTATGGTTTGACTCAATACGATATTGCACATCCAGGCATTAGTATTCGTTATCTTGAAAGCCCAGGATATTATCATGTAATCCAAGACAACACTGTCATGACGCAGATTGGTGTGCTTACGGCTCGCTATGGTGCTCCTAGAGGCTTTGCTCGTACGAAATTGCATCTTCATTTTACACAAGGTATGTCTATTGAGCCTGACAAAGTAGGTATACAGCCAGTAGAGTTACTTACCGCTATGGACGAACCGCATGAGGAGCTTTGCGATTTTATGGCGACTCTTTTGGCGAAGCAATATTATGGAGAAACCCTAAAGCCAGGTAGTTTATATGATTTGCCTGAAACAGGTCTTTGGTGTGAGCTTGATTTTACGTTTTCTTTGCTCAGTACCTATTGTCCTGTTTTTACAGAAGCCTTGCCTACAAGTTTGCAACTAGAGAAGTTAAATTGCACTGTACCAATTTATTACTTACTTCTGTTGAAAGAATCTGAAGCAAGTATGGTACATGAAGAAGGAGTTGAAGAACTATTTAAATATTGGAAGATACATAAAATCGATATTTTTGATTGGAAGCGCTAGACTTTTACAAATAGTAAAGTTATGAAAAAACTTAAATTACAAATGCAAATTTCTTTAGATGGGTTCAATGCAACGGGTCCCAATGATGAGCAGCAATGGGTAACCTGGGCTTGGGATGAAATCAAACCCTATGTTCTTGGCTTAGAGGGTGTCTGAAAACTAGATAAAGTTAAGTATATTTTGTACGATATTATAAGTATGGTAGAACGAAAACCTTATCCCACAGACTTGAAAGACAA
>JBCCIA010000173.1:0-11488 GCA_039028475.1 Spirochaetota bacterium
AATCAGTAATATCATCTCCCAATTCCTATTGTAAATATTCGAATTGGTGTGTTCAACATACTACTAAATATCTTTTGTTTTTTTGTGCTCTATGAATCAAATAATTTTTCCTAGTTATCAAATTATTTTTCCTTTTTTTGTCATTTTTGGTTAAAAACATCTCTTCAAATATTAAGTAGAAGGGCAGATTTGATTCCATACGTTTATTTTTTGCTGTCTACGCTTTTGGTAAAAACTCCGTAAGACTTTGAGTAATTCTTTTTCAGAGGTGGATATAAGTGCCTGTAAACTCTCAAGAGTCATACCATTTCGGTATTTTTGCAAAGCAGGGTATTCTTTCCAATCCCCATTTAGTCGCTTCATCTCCAATTCTCGCTCTAAGTCTTGCAGCTTGTCTGGTCTTGTCTTTTTTGCAATTTTATGGATAGCGTACAATTCAGGTAGTCTTTCTTTGGCCATAAAACCAGCATGATCCGCAGCACGAAATAAATATTTAAACTTATAATAAAAGCTATTCTTATGGCGACTAGCTCTAATGAATTGTTCCAAAATTGCTCCTTCTGCCTGGAGCAACCTAACTTGTTTACTTTTTAGGTACCGAGAATACAGTTTTTTCACTCCAGATAAAATCTCTGGTTCTCTCTCTACTACCCAACGACGGATGGAACCAGACTGCATATAATACGCTGGATTTTCCAAGGCGAGATAAACAGCATGGTAGCGTATTTTTTCTTCTTCACTGTAGTGAGCATAGCTTTTTAGGAGATTTACAACATCTTGCTGCGTTTTTTGTTGGAATAGTCTGTCTTCAAAGATTGTGTTTTTGCTTTTGCTAAAGTTTCCAGGGCATAGCTTGTGTAAATCCTCTTCTGATGCAGCGTGTGTTCCTCCATCTACTTTACGTAGCTCTGTTTCTTTTCGCAATAAAATTTGGGATATTGCATACACATCTTTTTCTACGCAACCGACCAAAGCAGAACCAGATAATTTACGACAAGCCAGTATTTCTACAGGATCCAATAGCAAACTCATTTCTAGGGTTTTGTCAGGATCTTTGATATATCCCTGCAACCACTTATTGGCTGGTAGCAAATTCTGTGCTGGCACACTCATATCAATATCTTTTAGAGCAGATTCCGTTGAAAGAAGGGTGTCCAATTCTCTGGCTGAACCAGTAGAGATGGCTGCAAACAACAATTCAGCACAACGAGCAAAAGCGGCACGAGCCTTGAGAACTTGTAAACTATACTCCTTGTCTTCTGCTTTGTGAGAAGTTAGTAGGGGACGATGAAAATCTGACCAAGTTTTGTCCCCAATGCGACTACGCAATACATATGCTAAATAGGAAAGTTTAGCGTCTTTCTCACAATACTTTTTATCAATGACAGAAGGTTTTGGGATGTCTTCTTTTACGTTTCTATAGCGAATACTTTCTATACATTGGCTAAAGATAAGAGTGAATAAACTAAAAATTACAAGCCTATAGGTATGGTTACTTTTGCGTTGTTTCATTAGACAAAATTTGCCATAATAAAACCCATGAGTCAATCAAAAGAAAAGCCCATACTCTTTTTATGTTGCCAAATCCTTTTTGTTGATTGTTGGACTTTTTTGCGAAAGGCTGGATTTTTTTTATATTCTTGGATCGTTGCGTACAAGCCTTGGTACAGCAAACGCGGGTCATAGGATACCAAAATTATATCTAGACCTGCTTGCAATGCCCGCTTGCACACACCTCCCATACCATCTTTGTCATAAAAGACAGGTCCCATACTAAAGTCATCGGAAACCAAGACTCCTGAAAATGCCATCCTTTGGCGAATCACCGATTGGATAACTTTTTCTGAATAAGAAGTAGGATACTGTGGATCTATTTCTGGAATGAGGACGTGTCCCAACATAATCATGACACCTGGGTTCTCTTGCGAAATCATACGAAAAGGATATAGAGATGTCTGCCATATTTCTTTGTATGGTAATGGGTGAGCCGCAGTAAAAAAATGTGTATCGGCTTTTACTCCACCCAAACCAGGAAAATGTTTCAAAACAGGAACAATTCCACCTCGAACCAGCTCTCTGGAATACAGGCCAGCGACCTTGCTAGTAATTTGGGGAGATTCAGAGATAGCCCTTTCCCAAATTCTGCTGTGTAAATCTATCTTGGAGCGCTTGTCTATTTGTTTCAGGTCAACAACAGGGGAAAAATTTGTATTTACGCCTAACTCAGACAAACGCTTTGCTTTGTTTCTAGCATAAGAAAATATCGCCTCTTCTCCTGGCTTGTTATGAATGATTTGTGATAAGGTAGGCATTTGGCTAAGGGGCGGTGTTAGGCGAGACACTTTACCACCTTCTTGATCACTGACAATATAAAGCGGTAGTTTCTTTATCGATTGAGCCTGTAACCAAGCGATTTCTTTGGTTAGCTCTGACTTGCTTTTGTGCTTTGCATTCCTATGGGTCACAAAAATGCCACCTACAGCCCCTCTTTTCAACAACGCTTGTATTTCTTCCGTTGAAGTATAGCCTACAATAAAATGTTCTCCAAGCTCCTGCAATACATTTGCTTCTGTATGCAAAACTTGGTAACGCCAGTACTGGTACCTTAGCTCCTTGTACAACATCCATCCCAATGGCAAAAATAAAATTAGCAAATAGCTAAATCTTTTTTGTGAACTTTGTTTTGCGTACAAATAGATATAGACAAGCACCGTCAAAACAAGCAATGCTATGCGATCCCAAGGGTCTAGCTTAAAAAATAGGGGACTGTGTGTATTGTAAGAAATACCTGCGAGAATTATGAATATGAAACCAAACGTACCAACTTGCATGAATCGCTATAGAGTGTTGTTGTTACAAATCCAATTTTTCTTATAAATTCAATCCATAATAATTGTATCGGTTCTGTCAGGGCCTGTGGAAATAATACGAATCGGGATGTTAATTTGTTTTTCAATATAACGGATGTAATCTCGGCATTTTTGCGGCAAATTCTGCCATTGTTTCACCGAAACGATATCTTCCTGCCATCCAGGTAAAAACTCATAGATAGGTTTCACGCGATCCAAACCATAGGAAGGGAAATAATCCAGCTTTTTACCATTTTTCTCATAGGATACAGCAACCGGTATTTTCTCGTATTGGGAAAGAACATCTATTTTGGTGAGAACCAAAGCGGTCAAACCATTGACTCGGATGGCATGTTTGATCATTTCTACATCAAACCAACCACAACGCCGCGGGCGACCTGTAGTTGCCCCAAATTCAAAACCAACCTTGCGCAAATTCTCAGCTTCTTCGCCAAAAATTTCTGTTGGAAACGGTCCTTCTCCTACACGAGTGGCGTAGGCTTTTGAAATACCATAAACATCTTGCATGTGGTGAAAAGCAATACCACTTCCTGTAAGTGCCCCTCCTGTTGTAGGATTAGAACTGGTTACATAAGGATAAGTGCCAAAATCAATATCTAAACCAGTTCCCTGGGCACCTTCTAACAATACCTTTTTGCCCGCTTGCAATTCTTTGTTGAGATAATAGGATGTATTGGTAATCAAATGCCCTACTTTTTCACGAAACTGTTTTAGTTTTTGGTAAATGTCTTCATAGGCAAGCGTCTCAACACCATATAACTTTTGCAATTCCTCATTTTTCCGGTCTACAATCGAATGGAGACGTTTTTGCAATAAAGAATCTTCTAATATTTCTCCTGCTCGCAAACTAATGCGATTCATCTTATCGGAGTAACAAATACCGATACCGCGTTTTGTAGTACCTAGCTTTTCTTCCGGTTTGCAATTCTTCTCTTTTTCTGCGTCGATGATCTTATGAAAGGGTAGTATAAGGTGACAGGCATCACTGATAAGCAATTTTTCGTAAATTGCAAAGCCTTCTTTTTCAACTTGTTCACATTCCTGTAAAAAGGACTCTGGGTCTAAAACGACACCATTGCCAATAATACATTTGGTAGATGGATAGATCACTCCTGATGGTATTAGATGGAAAACATATTTTTTGCCATCGACAACTACGGTATGACCAGCATTTGCCCCTCCTTGGTATCGTACAATAATATCTATCTCCTTGCAGAGATAATCGATTACCTTTGCTTTTCCTTCATCTCCCCATTGGGCACCGACAACTAAATTGGCTGGCATAAATACTCCTTAGATCTCCATCTCAATCATTTCTTCAAACAAATCTAAATTCAAAGCAAAACCACAAGCATCCTTTTCTACTCCCGAAAATTTTTCATACAGGTGATCGTAAGCTCCTCCTGTAAATATTGGATAGGGGATCCGATCCGTGTATCCATGAAATACAAAACCAGTATAGTAGTCCAAATCGCGTAGTAAGGAGAAATCAACACATAGATCAATGGAATGCAATCGTTCTGTCAACAATACACCAATTTCACTCAATCCGCTGACTACCTTTTCTAGACCTAACTGGTATTTTTTTGAAACTTTAGTGATTTCTGCTACTATCACTTGCGAATCAAATTCGAGTAAAGTTTGTAAAAGTAAGTCTTTTACCTCACTTTCTCCTTGGCAGTTTTGTAAAAAACTTTGGATCTCTTTGTAGTTTTTTGCATATAGCAAAGAAGACAAGTAAATCTTCTCTTTACGGGATAGGTATAGGGCTTTCGCAAGTGAAGAAAAGACTCTAACATGGCCTAAAACTAAGGTCACTTTTTCAGAAAGGCCAAATTGCTTGCAAATGCCATCGATCTGCTGTAACATCATTGCAAAAGTCTTTGCGTCTGAAGAACCTATTACTTCAGCTCCCACCTGCATGACTTCCCTCCGATCTGTATTGCTTTTATAATTGTCTTTAATGGTAGTACCACGATAAAATACGTTGTGATTCTGCTTCTTTTGCAAAAAGCCCGCCATGCCTTTTACGACCTGTATAGTAAGATCAATACCTGGAGAAATTTCTCTACCCTGTAAATCACGGGCTTTCAGAATAGAGTCTCTTTCTGATTTTGACAGGTGGTTGATAAAAGAAGAAGTAAAATCAAAAGATGGGGGGATCACTTCCGAATAACCGTGCTCAGAAAAAAAATCACACAGTTTTTCAAGTAACTGTCTTCGCTTTGTACTTGCTGTTGGTCCTAAAAAATGAAAACCGTCTGGAATCCACTTATTCTCTGAATCTATTTTATAATCACTTCTCAAGCCATAGCCAACTTAAAATCAGTTTTATTTCTTACAACTTCTTATTTATGGCAAGATTAGGATATATGATTTTAACTAAATCTTCTATTTTCTTACCGAGTACGACATAGTAGATTACTAAAAAATAGTATAAACGAAGGGAGCCAAATAAGCTAAACCATTGCTTAAAAGAAGCAAAATGCCGGCAATGAATAATACGACAAGAAAGGGAATAAATACAATACGGGAAGGCTTAAAAAAGTAGAGAAATAATTCCCCAAGAGTTTTTAAGCGACCACTAAGTTTTCGATTGGATCGGTTCATCATTTGTTCCTGGTAATTAATATGTCCTCTATCAATAAACAATCGATCGGAGTTTCAGAAAAAAAAAGCAAAGCATCTTGAGCAGAAGCGACAATCGGTTCTCCAGCTCCATTCAAGGAAGTATTGAGAAGAATTGGTTCTCCTGTATGCTCAGCAAAGCAATCTAATAAAGTTGCCAAGATATGACTATTCGCAACAGATTGAACACGTGCTGTCCCATCTATATGTGTAATAGCAGGTAGCTTACGGTGTGTATTTGGTTTGCTAGGTAGAACAGTTGTCATAAAAGGAGTCATAAAATTAGCTTCCCCTTGAAAATACTGTGATAGCTCTGAAGCAGGAACTACTGGTGCAAAAGGACGGAACAGTTCTCGTTTTTTGATAGATCGATTGAGCCTATTAGAAATCTCTTTATTTGCTGGATTTGCGAGAAGCGAACGTTGTCCCAAAGCTCTTGGCCCCCATTCAAAACGCCCGTGCACTAAACCCAATAACTTTCCCTTTGCCAGCAAGCCTGCAGAAACACCAAATGGATCATTCAAACGCTGGTACCGGAAACCCAGATCCTTTGCCATCTTAACCGCTAATGCGGTATCTACCCCTAAGCCTAAAGCAGCCGAGTTCAAAGTCTCTATTAGCTTATCTCCTTGCTCAAAAGCACCTAGTAAGGCAGCTCCTAATGCTCCCCCTGCATCTCCCGCCGCTGGTTGTACAAAAAGATTCTGTCTACCTATTTCTTGGGCAATATAAGCATTCGACAGAACATTTAAAGCAACACCACCAGCCAAACATAGATTCTCAGAATTAGCAAGTCTTAAGGCGCGATAAGCCAATCCAAGCATAACTTGTTGGGTAATTTTTTGCAAAGCTGCCGCGATATCTGCATAATGTCTATCTTCTTGTGTTGATAAATCCCATGGCTTTGCATAGGGACGACGAGGACCAAATACTTTTTCCAACTCTGGTCCAAAAGCCATTGTAAGATCATTAAAGTTAGCGAAATATCTTAAGTTAAGCTCAAAACTACCGTCACTTTGTATCTGGATTATCTTGGTAAATTCACCGAGGTACCTATAGGCATCGCCATAAGCAGAAAGTCCCATTACTTTGTATTCGCCTTCGTTTACCTGAAAACCTAAAAAAGCTGTTATAGCCGCGTACAATAAACCCAAAGAATGTGGAAATTCGATTGCATCCAATAATTCCAATCCTTGGGAAGAACCTGACCAAATAGTTGTCGTATGCTTTTCCCCGATACCATCCACAACGAGTACTGCCGCTTCTGCAAAAGGGCCTGGAAGAAAAGCGGAAGCAGCATGACTTTTATGGTGTATAACATAAGAAACTTGCTTCCGAGGGCACTGCAAAGTCTCAGAGATATGATCACGAACCCAAATTTTATGGCCTAGTTGAGATTCCATCGTGGCAGGAAAACGAAAACAAGATTGGGGAAAGTTCCGCATCAAATCCAGTAAAACACGCTCTAATTTCAAAAAAGGAGATTCATAAAAATAAATCTGATCCACTTCGGCAATATTGATACCAGCAAATTGCAAACAAGCCTGAGCGGATTTGAAAGGCAGAGATGGATCATTTTTAATGCGAGAAATCCTTTCCTCTTGGATAGCTGCAATAATCTTTCCATCAATGACTAAAGCTGCTGCTGCATCATGGTAGTTTCCAGAAAGTCCTAGTATGACACTCAATGCAAATCCTTGTTTTTCCAGCCCTTCGTAAGAGGTTGCGTAAATCGTAAGAAAATAGCAATTGGAAAGAAAAACCAATAGAAAATGAACATGGTGATCCAGTATATACGACGCGTTACTGTACGACCAAGGCGTAAATAAGAACGCCCCATTTTCCAAAAATACATTTTATTCACTACTTGTTGTGCGCGTTTCCTAGAGCCAACTAACGAAAGTAACTCTTGCCAAGAATAGGCTGCGTGAGCACTTTCATCGATTAACAACTCAGCAAAAAGCTGCTCTAATTCTTTCTTGCCCTTTACCGCAAAATAGCGCCGGTATTCTTCAAATTGCAGACAAGCACCCTTCTCTCCCAAATGGACAAAAGCAAGGAACTCTACTTCCCCCAATGACTGAAAAAGTTCTTCTGTATCTACAGCTTGCCACGGACTCAGCCCTCCCCCTGACTTTAAGAGAAGCCTTGTAGCCATATTTCTAAAGAGCGCCTTATGCCTAGCTTCATCTCTCGCATGCCGGAGGTAGAGAGACTTACGCTCTTGGGAGCTTGTGAGACGTGATGCAGCGAGGAGATCTAGCATACTACCCCTTTCGGAACGCGCAAAATCATTGAGTTTTTCTGCTATAGCCTTTGGATTGCGCCAAATCCAAAAATTCACAACACGAAGAAACAAAATACGTATCATTTCCAGCCTTCCCACCTTTTGATAAATTTTGCAAGTGTTTGAGCCACAGCCTTATGGCCTTTGGGAGTCATATGCAAATCATGATCCAAAAAAGCTCCTGGAGATGCCTTCGCCAATGTCCTGGTTAGATTGATCACTGGAATCTGTAAACGACGTGCATTGCGAGCCACTCTTGCCAAAAGGATTCTTGTTGGTTTCATATCTATAGGCTTGTGAATCTTATATTTCTTCCACTCTTTTGCGGATACTTGGACATCTAACGGAAGGATCAATACAACAGGAGTTACATAGTATTTCTTTCCCAGTTTTTTTAATCTTTTTAGTGTACCATCAAAAACCGAACGATCGTGTGTATGGGAGTAAACTTTTTTCTCCAATGCAATTCGATGTTTCTTTAATTGGCTTAACTTTTTATCAATTATCTGTAACTCTTTAGCTGCTTTGTCTATTTCTTGGGAGGTATACTCTATAGGACGGGCTGCTTCTGAATACTGAGAATGAACAATATCTTGGGGACCTATTCTGGATTCTTGTAAGACCTTCTCTTTGCTCTCTAAGGTTTGGATTTTTGTAAGAATACGGCCATTAAACATATGTTCCTCTAGCAGATCAGTCCATGTACCTTCTGATGGTAAGGATTGCGGTTTAGGTTTTTGCAAATAGTAATAGACTCGGCGAAAGTGGTACACTATATGCGAATGACGAAAAATCAGGTTCCGTCCCGGAAAACGAAAAACATTCTTAGGTGCTGTTTCAATACGTACTGCCCAAGAATCCCAGATTTTATGTCTTTTTGTATTGGGACGTTTGACTTCAAATGCATCGTTGGCATAATTGATAGTAAAAAAAAGATAACGAGGCTTACGTTTTTTGAGGAACTCTTCTGCCACTACCATGTATTCCTGCGGCCCATAGGTCGGTATTCCTGCATTGATCACAGATCTTTTGAGGAGTTTCCGCAAAACACTAGAAAAAGTTTCATCATCTTCCACCCCTAAACCAAAAACCTGCGAGTCCCCTACAACAAGAATCTCATTTTTTGCTTTCGCTAAAAATTCATTTCCGCGATAACCTTGCGAGTTGGTATGAATGGTTGTGATTGGATTGGGAACTAATTGAAACTTTTGTGTAGTATTTGGAATCAGTCGAGCACCCAAAACGGGGTCATGTTTATAAAAGTTTACATGCGGAAAAGCATTCTTATCGTAGAGGACAAAACAATACTCAGTAAGAAGCAAACCTAGTACTACACCAAAAATAATCGCGAATGCTTTGCGAAAAAACCTTTGCGTTGCAATTGAATGAACAGACACTCCTAAGAATAGACTTACCTAAGATACAAAATGTTTTCAAAACAGCCTTTTAGTTTTTCTTTTCCAATTCCTGCAACAACCAAGACCTAGCTTTTTGCATTCTTGCTGCATCTATGTGGATTCCTGTAAATAGATAGAATTGTTCGATTCCCTGGTAGAATAGCATGGCATAGCCAGGGATAATTTTCACTCCCCTACTCTGCGCGTGTGCCACCATCTCTGTTTGCATCGGGTTATAAACAATATCAAACAGTACATGCTTTTCTAACCAAAAACCCTCCTGCAAAACACTCCCTTGCGGACCACCTTTCATGCCTACGGGAGTGGTGTGGATGACAAGGCCAATAGATTCACGATAGGAGTAGATTTCTGATAAAGGGATATACTCTGCTTTTCCGGGCTGAACTCCATTCAAACTGGCAACTATTTTTTCGGATTCTTTTTGGTTGCGAGCTGCTAAATAGATTTTACCTGGCCAGTTTTTTTGTAGCAGAGTAAAGGCGATACCTTTTGCACTGCCACCACTACCTAAAATCAATACATTTTCTGTAACTCCATTAGGAAAAACGTCTTCCACAGCAAGCATAGCTCCGATACCATCCGTATTGTACGCATGCACTTTACCATCTTGCCATACCAGAGTATTGGAAGTCTGCAAAAATTCTGAAGCAGTATCCCTTACATCTGCATAGCGAAACGCCCACTCTTTATGCGGTATAGTCACCGAACAAGCCTGAAGATTTGTGAGAGAAATAAGGCCTGCGAGAGCAGAATCTGGTTTAGGGGATTCAAACACTAGATACAATCCATTGTAATCGTATTCTTGGAAAAGTCCATTGTGCAGTAGGGGTGAAAGGGTATGGGATAGAGGATTTCCTAAAATTCCAAAAATTTTTGTTTTACTATTTATGCTTTGTGTATTTTTCATAATTCTATGATTCCTATTGGCTCAGTATACCTAGCAAACTTGAATAATAACCCAGTTATTTTCTTAATGGACATTATTTTTTTAGTCAGTATTGCGTCACTGATTTCATGGTACTTCTACTACTATCTACAAAAAGACATCTTTGGAAAATTTTTAGGAGGAGCTATCATTGCAGCCGCTGGTTCTGTTCTGTTCGTTATTATACAAACTCCCATCCGCCAAATCATTATGTGGTTTGTATCACCCAAATTAGGTACCATGCAGCTCTCACGTGTAAATATCATTGCTGCCATTTTAGGGGCTTACCTCTCCTTGTACATTTTCAACCGGATCAACCGAAATAGAACACGGAAGGACTAGGGCTTGTGTTTTTCTTGGTGAGTCAACTCGTACAATTTAATGTATTTTAAAAAGTTATAGTAAGCTCCTAAAATCGCCACAACAAGACCTGCACGACCATCTAAAAAGCCCAAACGAAAAAAATACATAGAGAAAAACTTCCAAATAGCTTCCAGTACAGCTAAAGATACGAAGCCTTTTTTACCAGCAGCATGTTTTTCACTCGCTGCTAGGCTGGAGTAGCGATCAATAAATTTCAGATGATCAGAAATACTCCGATAGGAATAATGCAAAATGGGCTGCTTCAAGCGTGCGCAATGACCCTGCAAATGTACCCTTTCATGCACCAAGATGCCGGTAAACCTGCCATATTCCTTATGAAAAAAACGTATCTGCAAGTTGGGATACCACCCACCAAAACGAATCCATTTACCTAGATAATAGGTCAAACGTGGAATCAAAAAGCCACTCGCAGAAATATCTTTACTAGCTAATAAGTGAATTTCTTCCGATAAAGCTGTAGAGATAACTTCATCAGCATCTAGAGCGAGTATCCAATTATTCCTGGCTTTAGAAATGCAGTAATTTTTTTGGTTTACATAATTATCAAATTTACGTTGGAATACAGTTGCTTGGAAATCAGCAGCGATTTCTAATGTTTTATCAGTAGAACCAGAGTCTACAATCACAATTTCATCAACAAAGCTAAGACTTTCTAGGCATTTGCGTAAATTGTATTCTTCATTTAAAGTAATGATACAAGCAGAAATAGAAACAGGCATAAAATCAAATTTTACTGTTGTCTAATACTATGAAAATCTTTTGAGAAGGGAATTTCCAAACGAGCGGTTGTAATCTCTTGCCCGGTAATAATACGAAAGTAATTCGGATCAAGCCCCTCTCCCTTCAACATAATGACAATCAAAGCTAAACCTAAGCCAGCGCCTTCGGTATTATCCGCATTATCCATATAAAACATTGCTATATCATCATAAACAACAGCTTTGGCTAACTTATCACGAATCGCTTTTTCTTCTTG
>JBCCIA010000174.1:0-11445 GCA_039028475.1 Spirochaetota bacterium
AGCTCTTGACCTCTTCTACACTAGCCTGTGTGGACTGACTGGCAGGCGAACACACAGCGAGCTCCAGCTGCAGCTCCAAAGGTGCAGGCTAAGCCAAGCTCCGGCCGACGTCTCGCATTTCTACAACACTACTTGACAAATACCAAGGCAAATATTTTGTAGACTTCCCAATGCAAATTTTCTCCAAGCAAACCGCAAAACCAGGCTCCATGCAAGAATTGATTCCCATTGCCATGCCCATTTTTTTCTCCCAAGCTATTGATGTTGCTATGATGTTTTGTGATAGGTATTTTTTAGCTCGCTTAGGAAAAGAAGAATTAGCAGCGACCCTATCTGGTGGTATCCTATGTTACGTAATTACCGCATTGTTATATGGTACTCTGGGACAAGTCATAGCTCTAGTAGGACAGTACCAAGGAGCTGGCGAAACAAGCAATTCTATCAAAACTGTGCACCAAGCATTCTTTCTAACGCTTGTATTCTCTCCAATATTCTTTGCTTTGGCCTACCTATTTTCTCCTTATCTTTTTGAATTATTCGGACATGAGAAAATGCTATATGAGAATGAGTTAAAGTATTTTCGCATTCTTGCTTTAATTGTCATCACCACCCCACTACGCTTAGTTTTTGCAAATTTCTTTATAGGTATAGGTAAAACCTCGGTAGTTACTCTAGCATCTTTCGTAGGAGTTACTATAAATATTCCACTTTCTTATATCCTCATATTTGGTGGATTTGGTATTCCTTCCTTAGGGATAGAAGGAGCTGCAATCGGAACAATCTTGGCAAGTTTGATTCCCATTGTCATCCTAGCGGTAACTTTTTATTCACCTCAATACCGCGAGGAGTACAACACTGCTATCACACCAAGGTTTAATTGGCAGATTTTTAGAAAGTTACTCCGTTATGGACTACCTGCGGGAGTCGATATGTTTGTCAATGTCTCTGCTTTTTTATTTTTCACTATGGTAATGTATTCTTATTCTAGTGATGTGGCAGCAGCCACAACAATTGTTTTAAACTGGGACATGGTTTCTTTCTTACCTTTGATGGGAATTAGCCAAGCAGTCAGTGGCCAGATTGGTAAGTATTTAGGTGAGAAGAAAAAAGATATTGCCTTAAGTTGTTCCTGGTCCGCTATAAAGTTAGCCTGGTGCTATGCACTACTAGTTACAATTATTTATCTTTCTTTTACAGATTTTTTAGTGGATCTGTTCATAACCAAGGAAGAAACGAATTCATTGCAGCAGGTATTCTATTATGGTAGGATTATGTTGCAGATATCTTGTTTCTATCTAGTGTTTGATGCTACTTATAATGTGTTAGGTGGAATTCTCAAAGGTTCGGGCGATACGGTCTGGACTATGATTGTCACAAATACCTGCATGTGGACTTGTGCTTTAGTAACATACTTTCTCAAGAATCATTTCGCTATATCTCCTATATACAGTTGGATCATGCTAACAATTATGGTCTTTTGCTTGGGAACTACGTTTCTGATACGATTTCTACAGAAAAAATGGTTAAACCGAATGATGATCGAATAAACTCTGTATTTGCAAACAGTACAGCTAAGCACTGAGGTATGAATAGATATATTTCAAGAGTTTATTTTTCTCTTCTAAAGAGGAGTAGACATTACGAATGATAAAACTATTTCCAGAAACCCGTATGACAATTCCAGAGAGCTTTATCAAATTTTTACCCAATTGGAATTCGAGCTGTAACAAATCTCCTGTATAGATATCAGCCGAAGTAAAAGCCTTGAGACCACCAATGCTCAAATTTGAAACTTTTCCTACAAATTTTTTGCGAGATTTCTGATGGCAAACCGAACATTCACTCTCCAGGCTTATCCTTGTGGAAAGCCGTTTTAAAGGAGAGTCCTCTGCTTTTTCCATTGCTACAGAAGCGTCTTCTTTTCGCATTGCATTGCACCTCAATGGAGATACTAAAGGCAGTAAAAACAGAAATCAAGAAATAATTTATTTATTACGAAAAAATGTCACCGACAGCTGTACAATCAAAGTGGAAAAACAAGTTTTTTATCTTCTTGCAAATAGCGAGTGAAAGTATCCTTATCCACAGGTTTACTGAAGTAATACCCCTGGATATACCGCAAACCATACACGGCCAGTACTTCCAATTGCTCAGCATTTTCAAGACCTTCTGCAACGACATCCATACCCAAAGTAAAGGCTAATTGTATGATTGTTTGTAAAATCATTCTATCGTGAGAACTTTCTACAATATTATGAACAAATTTTTTATCGATTTTAATAATATTGATGGGCAGTTCGGTAATGTAAGCAAAAGAAGAATAACCTGTTCCAAAATCATCTATGGCTAGCAAAATACCTAATTTTTGCAATCTATGCATTGTTTCTATACAACGTTCTGGTTTTTCCAATAGGCTCATTTCTGTAAGTTCTAACTCTAACCACCTTGGTTCTAATGCAGTTTCTTCGAGTATTTTTTCTACCAGTAAGGGAAAGTCTGATTCGAGTATTTGGATTGGTGAAACATTTACGGATACTCTCATCTTACGGTGTCCCTGATCTTGCCAAAATTTATTCTGCAAACACGCTTGGCGTAAAACCCATTCCCCAATAGAAAAAATCAAACGTGAGTTTTCTACATACTTCATAAAGGAAGATGGTGGTAAAAAGCCTAGCTCAGGGCTTTTCCAACGAATCAATGCCTCCATACCAATCATGTGACCAGTTTGGATATCAACTTTTGCTTGGTAATGCAATTTAAACTCTTTGTTTTCCACGGAGCGGTGGAGTTTATTTTCAATAAGAATTTGGTTCTTTATGCTTTCTTGTAACTCAACGTTGAATATTCTGAATTGGTTGCCACCACTTTCAAAGACAGATTCCACTGTCATACGGGTGTTTTGGATGAGGGTCATACTATCTTCCAGAGAATTATGAAAAGCGATCCCTATACTAGCAGTTAGGTTAAACTCATAGGATTTAACTTTTACAGGGGTACGTACCGTTTTCAAAATAATCTCTGCGACCATTTCTGCGGTTAAATTGCTTTTTTCCGTTAAGACTAAAGCAAACTCGTTAGTTTCAATATGGAATAATTTCGCTAAATCATCTTGTAGGACTTTCTGCAAATTGCTAATCACTTGCTGTAGTAAGAAAACTCTCTCATCAGAGTTGACAATAATTGCCGAGTGTTCAAAATTATCTACACGAAAAAAAGTTACAAAAAACTCTTTATCCGCAATATTTTGCAGAATTCTTTGATCTAATTCTTTTTTGAGAATAATTTGGTTAGGCAAATCTGTAGTTAAATCGTAATGAGAAGCGCGTAGTAATTTCTTTTCCGTTTGGTGCAACTTTTTAGAAATTTTCTCATGTTTTTGCAATCTGGTTCGTATCGCTGAAATTAAATCGGAAGCCGAAAAAGGTTTGGTAATGTAATCATCGGCCCCAATTGTCATGCCATAGCGAATTTCCTCTATCGTCGTTTTTGCTGTTATAAAAATAAAAGGTATATTTGCTAGTGTTTGTATATTGTGTAAGGCTTGGAAAACTTCATAGCCATTCATATTTGGCATCATTATATCACATAGAATTAAATCTGGTACATATGTTTCAGCGAGTGACAAACCTTCTTTCCCATTGGCGGCACTTCGATAATCGTAGCCTTCAAATTGTAGTATTGAGGTTATATTTTCCCTAACCGATTCTTGATCTTCAATAACTAGTATCTTCTTCAATTTGTTTATCCTCTATACTTGGTACAATTACTGTAAATGTACTCCCTCTACCTAACTCGCTAGAAACTTTAATTTCCCCAGAATGCACCTCTACAGCATTTTTAACGATTGCCATTCCTAAACCAGTTCCAGGAACATTCCCTACATTTTTCCCCCGATAGAATGGCTCAAACAATCGCAACTGGTCTTCTTCCGTCATACCGATCCCCTGGTCTTCAATAGAAATGACAAGGTTATTATCATCTCCGTATACCGTAAAAATAACTTTGTCATTTTTTGAGGAGTATTTGACTGCATTTGTGAGCAAATTCGTTGCAATTTGTTGTAACAATGTTTTATCTACAAAGTACTGCTCTTGCTGGATTTGTATTTGTAAGTTTATTTCTATTCCTCCAGGTACAGTAGAGTTCACTTTCTCAACAATTTTATAAAACAATGGCTCTACAGCGATCCAAGTGGGGGTAAATGTTATTTTTGTAGAATTGATCTTACCAATTAACAATACATCATCCAATAATTTGGTCATATTCTTGACTTCACCTGCAATCATATCTAGGTATTTATTTACCTTTTCGGTTTCTATTTTATTGCGGTACAAACGTACAATTTCGGTAGAAGATAAAATGATCGATAAAGGTGTACGAAATTCATGCGAAGCCATAGAAACAAAACGACTTTTTAATTCACTAATTTCTTTTTCCTTCACCAAAGCCTGTTTCATTTCAGTTATATTTTCTACATTGCCTAAAAAATACGAAGTATCGTTCTCTGTCTGTTTGTGATAGCTGTAACGAGTGACTTTTAAATTTACCCAAATAATCTTTCCACTAGAGTGCAGAAATCTCTTTTGGATACTCATATGCTCATCAATAGCGATTCCCTGCAATTCATTTGCAAACTCCTGTTCTCTCACAAGATCTTCGGTATATGTCAAGTCGTACAGTGACATGTGTAGCAATTTCTCACTAGGATATCCGAGCATGTAAGCAAAAGAGGGATTGCAGCGTATTAGTTGGTAGTTGTTTAGATCAAAAATAATAATGCCAATAGGACTTGCTTCAAAAATTTTACGAAATTTTTCTTCGCTTTGTTTGTAGGCTTTTTCTTGGATTTGTTTTTGCGCAACTTCTAATTCTAACTGGCGATTGGCTTCTTCCAACTCTCGTGTTCGCTCGCGTACGAGTAATTCCAGATTATCCCTATGTAAGGTTAATTCTTTTTCGTTTTGCTTTAGTTGTTTTTCAATTTGTTTTTTGTAAAGAGAAATACGTATACTAAATTCGAGTTCATTGATCTGGAACGGTTTGACTATGTAAGCAAAAGGCTCTGTTTTGGTAACTCGATCTATTATTTCTGGATCTGTTTCTCCTGTGAGATATAGGATCGCAATGTTAGGATCTAAACGGAGCAATTCTTGTGCGGTATCTATGCCATCAATTTCTCCCTCAATGTTAATGTCCATCAGCACTAAGTCAGGAGCACTTTCTTGGCAAAGAGTTATAGCTTCTTGTCCAGAACTACATACCCCTATTATATTGTATTTTTTCTTTAGGCTAAGCGCAATACTTGTGGCAATAGCGAATTCATCTTCAACGATTAATACTTTAGCAGACATACCTATCTTCTTAAAGACTTTGTAGACATTAGTTTTTAAGAATAGAAAAATATAGGCAAGAAGTATTTCTAGGTAAGTGGCTTATTCTGCTATTGCTTGTGATAAATCGGCTAAGAGATCTTCTGCTGCTTCAATACCTACAGAAAGACGTAACAAACGATGGTTAATACCTAGTTTGGCCAATGTTTCCCCAGGGATATCTGCATGTGTTTGTAATACTGGATAGGTAATCAGGCTTTCTACACCACCAAGACTTTCTGCGAAAGAGATGATCTCTACTTTTTCCAAAATCTTTTTTGCTAATGCTTCAGTTTTGGTTTCAAAGGAAATCATAGAACCATGCCCACTCGCTTGTTTACAAGAAATAGGATAGCAAGGATGCTCCTTATCACCAGGATAGTAGACTTTGGAAATTAGTGGATGAGCTCGTAGCCAATTGAATAATTTTTTAGTATTCTCTTCTTGAGTCCGCATACGAACTGCTAGTGTTTTAATACCACGTAAAACCAACCAACTATCAAAAGGCGAGCACACACTACCAATCGTATTTTGGATAAAACATAGCCTTTCTACCAACTCTTTGCCTTTTGCAGCTACCAAACCGCAGAGCGTATCGTTATGACCTGCCAGAAATTTTGTGGCACTGGAAATCACTATATCTGCTCCGAGTTCCAATGGTCTTTGCAAATAAGGGGTAAGAAAAGTGTTGTCTACGATTGCAAGTATACCCTTTGCCTTAGCAAATTCGCAGATTTGGCGAATATCGGTTACTTTCATCATCGGGTTTGTTGGAGTTTCAAAGAAAATTGCTTTGGTATTGGCTTGTAGGGCTGCTTCTACTTCCTCTATATTGTCCATAGACACATAGGAGAATTGTAAACTTTTTTGTGTTGCAAGACTGTCAAAAAACCGATAGCTACCACCGTATATATCATCACATACTAATAAGTGATCACCAGCAGAAAAAAGCTCGATAATAGTTGCAACAGCCGCCATACCTGTAGCAAAAGCCATACCAGCGTCACCAGATTCCAGAAGGGCATAGGTTTTTTCCAATTTTTCACGTGTTGGATTCTGTGTTCGTGAATAATCATACCCAGTGCTTTGGTTTACCCCTAAGTGTTTAAAGGTGGCAGTTTGGTATATAGGGGTACTGATGGCTCCAGTCTTGCTTTCATAACTTTTTCCACCATGAACAAACTTTGTTTCAATCTGCATACATTACCCTTTTGACTTTGCTGCAAATTACAAAGGTCTACACGAGAAATGAGACCTTTGCAATATAGTTATTATGCGAAAAGACCTTCTACTGATAGGTACCTTTCCCCTGTATCATAGCAGAAAGTTAGTATTTTTGCTCCTTCAGGAATTTCTGGCAACTTCTTAGCTACAGCAGCCAAAGAAGCTCCTGAAGATAGACCAATAAAGATAGCTTCCTCTTTCGCTGACTTAGCTGCAAAATCGAATGCTTCTTCTTTTGTTACCTGTACAGTACCATCTAGTAGAGCAGTATCTAGTATCTTAGGAATAAAACCTGCTCCAATTCCTTGGATAGGATGAGGTCCAGGTTGTCCACCACTAATTACAGGAGAAGTAGCTGGCTCCACTGCAAGAACTTTCAAATTTGGATACTTTTGCTTTAATACCTTAGCAACTCCCGTGATATGTCCTCCAGTTCCTACACCAGTAATGATATAGTCCAAACCATCTGGAAAATCTTCAGCGATTTCCTCTGCTGTAGTTTTTACATGAACTTCTACGTTTGCTGGGTTGTTAAATTGTTGCGGCATCCAGGCATTTTTACGTTCTGCTACCATTTCTTCTGCTCTGGTAATCGCTCCTTTCATACCTTTTTCTTTAGGAGTGAGTTCAAACTGTGCACCGTAAGCAGACATAAGTCTTCTTCTTTCTATACTCATAGATTCAGGCATTACTAAAATCAATGGGTATTTTTTTACAGCACATACCATAGACAAGCCGACACCTGTATTTCCCGAAGTAGGTTCAATCACAACGCTGTCTTTTGTTAACAGACCCTTTTTTTCGGCATCCTCTATCATAGATAAGGCAATTCTATCTTTGATGCTCCCACCGGGATTTGCCCGTTCCAACTTCATCCAGATGTGGTGCTTATCTCCAAATAAACTATTTATTTTTACATGAGGTGTATTTCCAATTGTCTGCAATATACTATCTGCTTTCATGCACGTCTCCGTAATATTATCTATATTAGAAACTAAACTGAATAGAATATCCTATATGTCAATATTCTTTCCAATAAATTAAACAAAACTTCTATTTTATTAGATTTATGGGAGAATTTTTCCTAGCGATTTCCTTATTTTTTCGACTTAGTTTTTACTTGTAGTTTTATCCGATTTCTATAGTGTACTCTTATGGTCATGTCAATAATTGTGCGAGTGTTTTTCCGATATAAAGTTTCTAACAATATTTCAAACAGGAGTTTGCGATGACAAATCCTCCTAAGCAAAAGACACAGCCGACTGGGCTGGTGCAAAAGATCAGAAAAAACCTAAGCAAAACTTTTGATATTATTTTTATTTGTTTGAGCCTTTTGGTTATTCTCATCCTTATCACGACGGGTTATAATTACCAGCACAACTCAGAAGCTATCCACCATTTATCAGAAGAACTTATCAACCAAGTCAATAAACGAATTATCACCAAAACGACTAATTATTTTTTCAAAGCTGTAGACATGACTGCTCTAAGCTCTGAGGTTTCTGGAAAAGGTGTCGAAAACCTTTTGAGTAATCCTTCCTTAGAAAAGTTAATGCTAGCCGTTCTAAAAACACACCCTCGCTTAAATATGTTCAACATCGGTAATGAAAAGGGGGAATTTCTGATGCAGATCCGTCGGTCTGACGGTACAATCGATATGAAAAAAATATATGGCAGAGGTGAAAAGCGAAAAGTCTACATCACCGACAGGAATAAGTTTGGTAGTGTTGTTGGTAAGTACTCCTTGCCAGAAACTTTTGATCCTCGAAAAAGGCCTTGGTATATCGGTGCTAAGGAGGATCAGCATACCCATTGGAGCAATGTCTATATTTTTCATACAGGAAAAATACCTGGTATTACAGTTTCCTATCCGGTCATCCGGCAAAAAAGACTTCTTGGCGTATTTGCTTTAGATATCCCTCTGAAGGCCATCTCGCAATTTTTAACGGAACTCGTAGATGACCTGAAAAGTCGTAAGCGAATTACCCATGCAACCGCTTTTATCTTAAATGATAAGGGAGAAGTAATTGCCTATCCTTATAATGAAAGCAAGCAGGCGACCAGTACCAAAGATGGCAAGATTAAGATCAAAACTATCTACGAGCTGGAAGATTCAGTAATTGTTAAGTCTTATAAAAAGTATCTCCACCAACAAGGAACTGAAAAAAGAACTGTATTCACTCTACAGGACAGTGGACACGACTACGTTGCCTCGTACAGCCAATTTGTCAATAATGCAGAAAATGGCAAGCAATGGACTGTAGGTTTGGTCGTACGAGAAGACGACTTTATTTCAGAAATCAAAGAGACCAATCACTTCCTTTTAACTACTTCCGTCGCGATTATTGCATTCGTAATGTGTCTTGCATTTGTCCTAAGCATCGTAAAAAAAGAACTTAAGAAGAAAAATGAGTTTATCCAAGCCACATTTGGTAGGTATCTGTCTGATGAAATCGTTGAAAACATCTTAGAGTCACCAGAAGGTACAAGTCTAGGGGGTGAAAAACGAGAAGTCACAATTCTCATGACAGATCTACGTGGTTTTACCTCCATCAGTGAAAAGCTACCCGCTGAAACTTGTGTCCATATGATCAACATCTATTTAGATGTGATGACAGACATTATTTTGAAATACCATGGTACCATTGACGAGTTTATTGGGGACGCTATTCTTACCATTTTTGGTGCTCCTGAAAAAAGAGAGGATGATGCCAAACGTGCCGTTGCCTGTGCCTTAGAAATGCAATTGGCAATGGATGAGGTAAATCGTAAAAATCGCGAAGCTGGTTATCCTGAAGTAAAAATGGGTATCGGTATCAATACCGGTGAATTGGTGGTCGGTAACATTGGTTCCAGTAAACGAACAAAATACGGTGTGGTTGGTAGCAATGTCAATTTAACATCACGGATTGAGTCGTATACAGTTGGCGGGCAAATCCTTATTTCTGAATCTACCCTAAGTGCTTGTGATGGTTTGATTCGAGTCGATTCTGATATGAAGGTCAAACCTAAGGGTGTGAAAGAACCAATTACAATATACGAAGTTGGTGGTATTGGTGGTACCTACAATGTATTCTTTCCAGAACCACAGGAAATAATCCTTAATCCCTTCCCTACTGCATTTCCTTTTAAATTTACTGTTTTGTCGGGAAAACACGCTGGTGATACCTGGCACAATGCAAATATTCATAAGTTTGCGGAGAGTATTGCTGAAATTTCCAGTCCTATCGTATTAGAGCATCTATCAAATTTACAAATTGAATTTTTAGATAAGGAAGGTACTAGTGTTTTAGATGAAATCTATGCTAAAGTCACACAGGAAGGTGAAAAAACAGCACGCATCCATTTTACAGCAAGCCCTTGTAAATTAGAAGAATGGTTCCATGAGCATTTCCAAGATATTCCACAGGAAGTAGAAAATACACTTGTGTTGGATACTTTACCTATAGAAGAGTAAATTTTTCGCAATTTTTTTACTACTACCTACTACAGGCTATATTGATAAAATGCTCTGGACTACTGTTAAAAACAGTCATTTAACTTCTTTTAACTTATCTACCATTTCGCGTAGTTTGTTTAGTCCAGAAACAGAAAAACCTCTATCTGTAAAGTAACGGATAGTACCAGTTTGATCCAAAAGAATGACTCTTGCGTTGTTAGGTTTTTCATTGCCGGTAAACTTTTGTACTGTATCACCATCACCATAAATTGTAATTACAATAGCCCATAGTTCGTCGGGAATCCCTCTTCTCATTCCCTCATTGATTCTCGGCTTTATCATTTGTGGAATCAGCCCTTTGACTGCGGGCAGTTCAAACACCTTAATCTTTGTTTTAGTCATATCGATGCCGATGAGCCAGCGGTCTATATCGAATTGACTCTGTTGTTTATATCCAAGTAACAACAAAACTGGTTTTCCTTGCATATCCTCAGGAATGCTCCATTCTTGTTTGGCAAGCGATTCTCCTTTTACAGAGGGAAACTTTTTTCCAATAGGGTTTTTATTGGGGTAGGAAGAACAGTTCGTAATGAAGATAAACGTAAATGTTAAAAAAACGATCACTTGTCTTTTCATGGATACAAAGTTTTTATTGTAGATCATTCTGTCCAGATAGATTTGCAGTATACAAACGAATCAAGAAGCAAGCTCAAGTGACATTTTTCTTAGGAATTCCACCAGCGCACATATAACTATCACCGATCGTTTTTAGCTTCTCTAGGCCATACCTCTCGGTAATTCTATCAAATTGTCCAAAGCATGCATCAAGTTCTTTTACCAGTTCTTTGGGTGTCAACTTTTCTGCTATCTGCGTAAAACCTTTGAAATCAGTAAATAGAACACTTACATTTTCAAAAAGAACAGGTTCCGAAAATCCTTTTTCTTTCAATTCACTGGCAACTGTTTTTGGTAGAATATTTAAAAGTAAACCTTCTGATTTTTCGTATTCCTTTTTGGCTAGCTTTTCTGCCTTTTCGGTTTGTTCGTATAAATAAGAATTATTTACTGCTATGGCTAACTGTTCACAAAGGGTTTCTGTAAATTTGATCTCATCTCTTTTTAACTTTTTCAAGCCGCCGAGTTTATTAATATGAAAAATTCCAATAACCTTTTCTTTGACAACTAGTGGAACCTGGAAGGTATTATCCAACCTACCCTCTTTTTGAAATATCTGGTCGTACCTGGACAAACTTTCTAGAGGTTTTCTTTTGTTGTTTCGTACAATCAATGTTCTTTTCTTAGAATATGTGATGTAGGTAGAACCTGATTGTGATTCTAGTGGAACAATCATATCTCTTATCAAACTGTCCTCAGCGACATCCGGTCCTATAAGACATCTTGTAAATAGTTCCT
>JBCCIA010000175.1:0-11438 GCA_039028475.1 Spirochaetota bacterium
AAAAATATAAATTTATATTTGACAGTATAAAATATTATTTATCTAGCTGTTTCAAAAAAATAACAAATAATAACTAAATATAGGATTTTATTATGATAAAAGGTAATATTTCACAAAAAGTAAACAGAAAAGCCTGTTCTGCGAATAGAAAACACAAACAATTTTTCTCCGCAGTAGGCAAACCCAAACCTGTAGATGCTTCACAAAAAAATGCAAAATTATATCAAATAACCTATGCAAATGGTTCCAATTATCTGTATACAGCTTGCCAACAGCCCAATAGTGACCTTATCGCATACCTAACCGATCCTTATGGTCTGAGCATAACGGGAGCTTCTCTTTCGTATGTTAACCAAAGAACAGGAATGTCTACCATTATTGATTATGCTGAAAACTGTGAATATGGAAAAGATATCGTATTTACCCAAGATGGAAGTAGAATGTATGTACTGGATGATGGAGGAAACTCTGGGCAAATTATAGAATATTTTACTTTCGATAATAATTGGTTATATGCCAGAACATTTTCCATAGAGGCGATGATGCCTGACCAAGAATGTACGGAATCTAGCCCTGGCTACATCTATGGAGCCCCAGAATCAATGGCAATAGACCCAACTACAGGAAATATCTGGATTGCTTTCGCTAGAATCACCACCCAACATTCCATATTAGGTAGCTGCTACAACCTGAGAACAGACTCAGCTTATGCTATTTTTAATCCTGACAACAGTACTCTTTCTATTGAATTAGACTCCTCGCAATTCTTCTATCCTGAAGATCCAAACCCCTACCATACCCGAGCAATTAACTTTGCTCCAGATGGAGCTCTCTATATAGCGGGTTATGGAGATGGTCCTGGATATTTTGGATATACTGTATATAAAGGTATGCCTGGAAATACTTTTGAAATTTTTGCAGGACAAGATTATGGCCAAGGTGGACACACTGGTGATGGAGGTCCTGCGACAGAAGCAACATTGAATTTACCCTGGGGGGTTGCTATAGACGAAAATAACAATGTTTATATTTCTGAATCAGGCAATCGTGATATTCGAGTCGTCAATTCGGCTGGTATCATTGATACTTTAATCGCAGATGTAGGATACAATCCAAGACATTTGAAGTTAGGCACATCTTCGGAAAAACCTTTGTTGTTAGCGATGGATGGTTTAGGAGAAAATTCCGGCTACATTTTAAGTCTAACCGATTATTAATAATTTTGTTTATAGTATTAAGATTTCAATATCACACCCCTTAACCTTTTAAGGAGTGTGATAAAAGCCTGTCCTAAAGCAAAACTACGGGCTCTTGCAGCTTGCCTTTCACATAAGAATAGAGACAGGTTTTAGGACACGCTGTAAGTCTAATAAAAAAACACATTTACTTACAATTAGAAGGAGAATCCCCCGCCATATCTGGATACATTACCTCTACCCAAAGCTCACCTGTTTTTACATTTAACAGAAAAGACCAGGTATTATCAGGCGAACAACCGGTCAAAACCTTGAAGTCACGGCTATTAGCAATCTTAGCAGGATTAACACCACTTTTAGATTGTAGTGCATCCATCATCGGTAAACCCATAAAAACATCTGCAAATCTCATATTTGAATCTTTCAACCAAGATTTTTGGTATTCTGCATAGCTAATATAGGGACGAAAGTTATATGTTTCTACATACTGCTTCACTTTTTCTTTAGCAATTTGGTATTTACCTATCACTACAAATTCTGTATTATCGTAGGTTTGTATAGTATTTGTCCCAGGAGGAAACTTTGTCTTTGTCACTCTTTCGATAAAACTAGTACTTAGGTGATTACAGTCTAGTATACAAGAAAATCTGAAAACAACTAATATTATGCAAATCCATAGTAACTTTTTCATATACGCCCCTTTCTAAAAGTTGCTTTTTTAGTCAGCAAAAGATTCCAACAATTCTTTACTTATCTTGCATAGTATAGACTCCATCCCAAGTTTTGCCAGGAGGGTTCGCCAACAAAACATCGCATCGTTCCAGGTACATTTGTAAAATATAATCTTGTGAAAATTCTGCTTGCATACTAGCAAAAAGTCCTTTAGATTCCTTATATTTTCCTAATAAATAAAATTGAAGTGCGTCATTGTACCTATCTTGGTAGGTTATTTTTTGTTTGTCTTTTGGATTTTCCCGATCTAAGACTTCATACACTGTAACAAATGATTCCTTTCCCTTTACACGAACCTTATCGATGTAGCGAAAGTCAAAATTGGAATTGTGCCGAACCAATTCTTTCATTGTTTCAGAAACTAAAATCGATGTCCGGTAGTATTTATTCAGACCTTCCAGCCTAGAACTTAAGTTTACATGGTCCGAATACGCATCTCCCTGGATTCGATTCGGCTCTCCAACAAGGCCAAACATAACTTGACCATAATGTAGACCAACTCCTATTTGGATAGGTTTGCGATTCTTTTGGGTCCTTTCTTGGTTGTAGGCATGAATTCTTGTTTGTATCTGTAGTGCACAAAAAATGGCTCGTACCGGGTCATGCGGGAAGATAGACATGATGCCATCTCCCAAAAATTTGACAATAATGCCCCCATAGTCATGGATAAGCGGACTGACTTTTTGCAAATAGGAGTTGATAAACTGAAAGTTCTCATTAGGAGTCATCCCTTCCGACATAGTAGTAAAGGAACGAATATCACAAAATAGAATCGTCATTTTGCCACTGATGTGATCTCCTAGGGTAATATCTAGAATCGTTTCCTGCGCAAGAAATTTCAAATACTCTTTCGGAAAAAAGCGAGTCGTAGCCATGTGAATTTTAGATAGGTGCAAATGGGTTTTGACCCTGGAAATAAGTTCCTCTTTGTCAAAAGGTTTCGTCAAATAATCATTGGCACCGATTTGGAAACCATATACCTTGTCATTGCTACCACTTTTTGCGGAAAGAAGCAAAACGGGAAGTTCTGTAGGGCTATACTCTTCTCGCAAAATTTTTAAAACCTCAAAACCAGACATCTCTGGCATCATAATATCTAACAGCATAAGATCTGGCTTGACAACCTTTATTAGCTCCATTGCCTTCTTCCCATCTGAGCAGGTAGAAATATCAAATTTATGCAGACTCAAATGATTTTGCAATACGCGCAGGTTCACCGATTCATCGTCTACCACAAGAATCTTATAAGCCTCTAAGGATTGCTGCACTTCCTGTTGTCCTTCTGTCTCATCGTTTGCTTGCAGCACATCAACAGCACGAGGAATATTTTCTAACAGCAACTCATCTTCCTTTTCTTTAGAGATAGGAAGAGTGAAGTAGAAGGTAGAACCTTTACCCAATGCTGATTCCACCCAAATCTTTCCTCCATGTAGCTCTACTAACTTTTTTGTAATCGAAAGACCAATACCTGTTCCACCGTATTTTCTTGCGATAGAAGAATCAACCTGCTCAAACGATTGGAATATAGATTCTAAACGATCTTCTGGAATACCATGCCCTGTGTCAGAAATAGCGATCTGCATCATTTCCTCTACTTGTTTTGCTCTAATGGTAATATCACCCTTGAAGGTAAACTTGATCGCATTGCCAATTAGGTTGTAAAAGATTTGGTAAATTCTATTTTCATCTCCTTTCACCAGCGGTAAAGTATTAGGCACTTGGTTCTCTACAGTGATCTCATTATCTTTTAGCTGGTATTGCAAAGTTGCGAGAACGATACCAACAACGGAATAGATCCCAACCGTTTTCCATTGCAATTCCAAATTTTTATTCTTCATTTTTGAAAAATCGAGAATATCATTTACCAAGTTGGCCAGTCGGTTGGCACTGGTGATTATCAATCCAACGTCTTCTTTGGCATTTGGCGGTAGTTCGCCGCTCACTCCATCTTTTAGGGAATCCGCCAAACCAATGATACCATGCAACGGCGTCCTAAGTTCATGCGATGTATTCGCTAGAAAATCATCTTTTAATTTGTCTAATTCGTTCAACTTCATGTTTTTATCTTTCAATTCGTCGGAAAGATCATAGACTTCCTTTACATATTTATAGGACTTCCGCGACATCAAAATAGATTGGGCAAAAATAAAAAATAAAAACCCTATTGCACCAGCTTTATTTGCAAAAATAAGAACAGAATCATCAAAATAACTAATCAAACTAAAAAAAGAAACTAACATGGATAAAAAGAGGGTAATACTTCCTTCCCTCTTATTTCGTATCGCCTGGATGCAAATCACACTTTGTAAAATACCTGTGGCGTAAAAGTTGAATTCAAACATATCTAGATTCAGTACTAAATCAGTGGAAAAAAGAGAAAAAAGAAATAAAAAACTATGGCTAACAATTACATAATAGATATATTCTTTTTTGAATTCCTTTTCAAAATTAGCATAAACGACTAAGGCAAAGAGAAACAAACCGACATAAAACGAAGGAAGAACAAATAGATAAATTAAATGCCATAAGTCAGGAGAAAGCACAGACAAAATCAATTTCTCCTTGCCATAGATCCAGGGCCTAATGCAAATAAATAAACATAGGAGTGCAAACCATAAAGATGCTTTGTTGTTTTTACTCAAAAAGAACAAATTAAAATGATAAATAGATAGTACAAGTAAGCCACCAAATAAAGACCAAGCGAGATGAATCCAGAATACTTTTTCTCTTTGTAATTCTTCCTTTTTGCCAAGAAAGATTTGCTCTATGAATCCTCCTGCAATATGATGGTAGTTAGAAACTCGAATGATTAGTTTTGTTTGCTTGTGCAAAGGCTGTAAAGGAATTAGTTCATCGTTATAAACTGGCTTGTATTCTTGTTTGCTTCTACCTATTTTTCCAGAGCGAAAAATTAACAAACCATCTTGCTCTACCTCTATCGGAAAACCGGTATGGCTTAAGTCTAAAAATAAGCCCTGCATTTTTTTTGTTGTGTGGATGTGAATCAGATAGGTTCCGTAACCAAAAGCCTTGACTTTCTCTTTATTTTCAGGAAAATCATTCCAATACCCAGGAAAATCACTATAACCAATATTCTTGGAGAAATCACACCTATCATATTTTCCTTCGACAAAATCTTTACGAAGAGTACAAAACTTTTGCCAAAAAAAAATGCTTTTCCCTTCGATACTTACTTTTTTATTTTTTTCAAAATTCCAATTGCCTAGACGGAACACCCCGTTTTTCAATTCAGGACTCTCTTGTTCATTAACAGAACATTGGAAGAGCAATACAAAGACTAGAGTTAGATATATATTTTTAAGGATTTTTTGCATGAAGCTACCACGAGCGTTTTCTCTCGCAAGTTTGCTTGCTATTTTGAGTCTGTCAATCCCATTTATAAACTTTAGAACACTCTATATACATAAGATAACTAGACCAGCAATATGCATCACTGTATAAAAACACTTGCTTTTATAGATATGACTTTTACAAGTAAACCAATCATGGCCGATATAAATGGAATCATCATAACTGGCAGTATAACTATTCTGGGAACAGTAGTCGGAAGTGTATTAAAAGGCTACTGGTCTACCCGTTTGGCTGAAAAAGATTTCCAATCCAAACTAATCCTCAAAGCGATGGAATCAGAAGACGCAAAGGTACGTGCCAAATCATTAGAATTTTTGACAAAAGTCAATTTAATAGATGACAAAAAGATAAGCAAAGGGGTACGTAAAATTTTAGCATCGGGTGAGTTAGATTTGATTCCACAGTTCAAACATAGCGGAGATATTCACCAAGCCAATACAACTAGTACGGGGGTCACAGAAATACAAAGTGCTAAAGAGCAGTTGCTACAAAAGCAAAAAGATGCCCACCAAGACAACTTTCTTGCTCTAGTCGGGTTTGTTGTGAGGAGCGGCGACATTATAGATGGTTTGATGCCTATTTTTGCAGAAATCGGTATCGAAGATAAACAGTTCAAATCCAAACATACGGGAAAGCTTTTTGGCGGTAGCGGCGGCTCTCCTACAGAACTCTACCACCAAGGCTACGTTGTCACAGGTATAGATATAATTCGTGGACATTATTTCGGCAGAGAGGAAGTTGCACACCTACAAATCATTTGGCACCGTTTGACACCACAAGGGATAGACAAACAGGACGAAATCGTATCAGACAAACTAGGCTCAGGGAATTACATAACATACGACGAATCCATTCCCACACGAAAGTTTCGTGCCCAAGCGGAACACTACATAACGGATTTTGCAGCCAAGCAATCCTACCATACAGACGGCAGTACATTTTTGCATGATATGGAAATCAAAGAAGAGCCCTTTCCTGGATAGTTTTTTGTCTGTAACAAATTATTTTTTACTTTGCTTTTTCCGCAGTTCCCTATAAAACTTCCTTTTATTCTTGTCTAACTTCTCGGTAGCATATCGTAAAGTTACCCTTGGCATTGTTGCTGCATATTTATCTAAAAAGGCTACTAAGCGGCTCTCATTCTTTTTCCCCGCTTCGCGTATCCAACTCCCAACGGCCTTGTATATCAATTCCTCAGTATCATCAATTAAAATTTCAGCAATTTGGAAAGTATCAGCTAGCTCATTGTTTTTGATAAAAGCATATGTACTTACAATAGCAGTTCTACGCTCCCAAATGTTCTCAGACCTTGCTGGTGAGGTGAGCTTTTTTAGTTCTTTTATGAATTCTTATGCTTTCATTTTACGAGTCCCTTTTAATTTTGGATTGCCTGGGCAAAAGACAAAATAGAGTATGAACATATGATACAGCGTATTCTATCTGCCAGTCGCTTCTTAATCATCATTGCTGTTGTATGTATAGTCCTAGCTGCCACTACACTTTTGCTGTATGGTAGTTTTTTAACAACAGATACGATTGTCCAGACAATCTCTAGAGGATATGTTACTTCTAAAGGAGCGAAAAAACTCGTTCTCTCCTTCATTGAGATTGTAGACCTATTCCTTTTAGCGACGGTATTTTATATCACAGCCATCGGACTGTACGAACTATTTATAAACGATATAGATTTCCCACCGTTTTTGAATTGGTTACGCATAACAGATATTGGTATTTTAAAGGACAAATTGGTTGGAGTCATTATCTTAGTGCTGGCAGTCGTTTTTCTCGGCCAAGTAGTTAGCTGGGATGGAAACCGCGATCTCCTAAACCTAGGAGGATCTATAGCCATCATGATAGCAGCACTTACCTACTTTCTCGGTCTGAAATCCAAAAAGGACAAAAAAGAAGAGAAAACTCCTAAACCATGAGTTGGAAAATTGTCGAAAGAAAAATAGGCAAAGCAGGCAACCTAAAGCAAAGACAGAAAAGACAACAGGAATGGGATCGTAAATACGGAGAGAATTGGATGATAGGCTACAAATTAGATGGTACATTTATCTCTCAAGAAGATGCTTTAGATTCCATCTATTATGCCAGCTATGCAGAACATTTTGCCAATCACCCCGAAGATTTACAAGAACTTGTACAAACAGCAAAAGTATTGCGAAATCCTCACGCGGAAAGCACTGGAGGTGTAGACCTACAAGTACCAGCCATTATGAAATACCTAGATTTGCATGAAATACAATTAGAGGGAAAGGAAGTTGTAGACATAGGTTCTTATGGAAGCAGATCACATAAGATAAGTGTCAAGTTAAGTCCCTTGACAATAAAAGTAGTAGGTAACGACAAAATGACTTTAGAAAAATTCTGGCAAGAAAAGAAATGCTTGGCAATTTGGCTTGAATCTTAGACTTGATATATAACAATTCGTATCTTATTGTGTATCCAGTTATCCTTATGTCAAATGCTAGGTATCCTTCTCATAAAAACTTGTTTATCCTACTACTGCTTCTATTGTATTCTTCCTGTACCGTAATCAATGTATATGTCCCTGGTTACCAAGTTAGTAAAACTGGTAGAGACTCTTTTGTTGAAAATAATTTTTTTGAAATTCAAAGCAAACAGTCAAAGGAGAACTTTGCCCAAATCGATCCTTTTCTCTTTGGGATGTTCTATTCCAAGGAATACCCCAATCTCAAAGGGGATATCAAACAACTTTTGTCCTACGAATTCGTTCGCAATGAGCAAAACTACAACCTTCTCGCGAAAAAAGGCAAGAAACTGTTAGTGATCGTAAACGACTTCCAATTGAAATCAACCGATCATTGCTCTAAAAATATCTCAACAGTGAAATTGAACATCCAAACTTTTACTACAGACGAAAAAAAACCTATCTTAAACTTCTCCTTTGAAGATAATATCGATTCTCTTACAGGAGATTGCTACACTCTAGCGTCTTCTGTACCACTCTTTCTCGGCTGGATTTGGTACATGCCCTATTTAGGCTTTCGTGGAGATAGAGAGGATCAATTGAATGCCTTGGGCAGACTAGCCTTATTGAAATATTTTGCAAGACTAGACGCTGTTATAAATCGTAAGGGAGAAACAAATGAATAAGTTTTTTATCCTAGGATGTATCTTATTTCTCTCCCATTGCTACTCAACAGAAAGAAGATATACCACTGGCTCACCAGTCCCAGAAAAAACAGTGGAAACATTCGATGAGTCCAACCCACAATTTGAGTCGGGAGAGCCATACAAAATTATAGATTACCCAGCTCATTATATTTTCTCCCTACCCTCCAAATTAGTCTTTTTGAGTTGGGAAGTAGACAACCACCAAATCTCTGACAAAACCAAGCAATATCTAAAAAAATACATCCAAGAAAACAATCTTAAAAATGTCAAAGTTAGATTCAACCAGTATGCACCCATAGATGACCTGCAAAGACTTTGGAAAAATGAAAATATAAACGTTTTATTAAAGTATACAGCTGGTATTGTAGGTTGGTTCATCAAATCTGTAGTTCCTGAGAGATTGTTCTCTGGACTTTTAGGGGGAGATCACTACGATCAATTTACCAATACAATCCATATCTATTCTGACTCTATTCCGATTGCTATCCACGAAGGGGGACACGCAAAAGACTTTAGCCTACGTACGCAAAAAAGTTGGTATACCCTATTGCGGGTCATTCCAGTCATTGGTGCACTGTACCAAGAAGGAAGGGCTACTGATGATGCGATCGGTTATATCAGCTATAAATGTGACAGAAAACAAGAAAGAAAAGCCTATACGCAACTTTCCCCTGCCTATTCCACGTATATCTTTTCTGACTTTTTAGGCTCTTTTAGTATACTTGCCTCTATACCAGGTCATATATGGGGATATTTTACAGCGAAAAGTTTTGATGAAAAGCAAATCCCTAGATGTGAAGGCAAACAAGACTTTGTTAAAAAATAATTTCAGTTTTGACTGTAGTAATATCCTTCTCAGGAACTGGATAAATTTGGCAGCGAAATTTTAAATTAGCTGTCTTACACTCCTCTTGCAAATAGGACATATAGAGAAGCCCAAGCCCTGCCCCTAACTTTCCCTCATCTCCCGGATCATTATAAAAGTCTGCCATGGTAACGTCACTACTGTGTGTTTGCATTTTTTGTGATAGTTCACGCTGGATTCGGTTAGAAATTACACCATGGTTGTTGATGACAATCTCTATTTTGTAGGGACGACCCACTGCTTCCTCGCTGGAAAGCCTCCAGGCTATTTGTAAGAGTTGCTTCTGCTGTTGGGCCAAAACAATGGCTTTTTTACGATTTTCAGGGTCACGTAGAAACCGATCGATTTCTCTATCGGTGTTTGCCAATTTATTGTTGCGTAGCAAACCTTCAAAATGAACTTTTTCGGCGTTTTGGATGAGCTCCATAATCATATTTGATAGATGGGTCGCTATTTTGGTACGATCGAGGTAATCATACACGAGATTGCTAAAAGTATCCAACGCTCTATACTTCAGATTGGTTTGGTAGACAATATAGTAAAGATACCAGATACGTTTGTCAATAAAAGCGATAAACTTATCCAGACTACGGATACGCAATAGCCGATCTTCCTCTTGCAAGTCCTTTTCGATAATGATCCGTTGCACAACCTTATCGCGCACCTCCAATTCCAGCACTTCCATTTCATTTTCACGTGATTTGTTGATTTGTTCTATGCGAGCCAAGTCTAAATCTTGTAAGGAATTGATAGGTTTGCGGACGTTTTTTCGGTTGTAATCCTTCATCACTGGTGAGTTTAGCAACATGCCCGCTATAGAAGGGTTCATCTTTTTGTACAAGATACCAAATAGCAATAGCTTTGTCGTATCAATGATCTGCGAGCGCATGCGCAGTAGATCAGGCATTTGGGTAAAGATTTCGTCGAGATAGCCGTTGATGACCAACTTTTGCACTGTTTGGGCATTGTAATTTTTGGAAGAAAGTCCTAAATTTTTCCCTCCCTCGATCTTATCCAAACTTTTAAGTGGAACCCTGCCTTTGGTAAAAACTCTCGCTCCGCTGGGTGTCAGCAGTAAATCGCAGGGTAAAGGGATGAGGAAGTCCGTTCGGTCAACTGGCAAAAGTCTCTTCATAATATTACCCAAAATATCGGCAAAACTATATTGAATATACAGCCTAATTATATTGTAACAAACGCAAAAGCCTCTCCTTACTATCCAAACGTTCTTTTGACTTCGTCGTAAGAGATGCTAGGCTTTGCTTGTCTAGATCTTTACAAAGTGCTAGGAGTAGATCATCACCAAGACGAGCGAGAATATCCAAAACTTTCAGAGGCTTGAACTGGTATGCAACTTCTACTGCCTCTTTCGCTTTAGTAACTTTCATCTTTTGCAATAGCTCAGAAGCAAGCTGCTCTTCCATATAGACAAGAGTCTCGCCTATATAATCTTTTTTTAAGCCGGAAGCAATATCCAAAACCTGGCGATGGGTCAAAACCTTTGTCAAACGGGCAGCAATAGCAGGTTCGATGTAAGAGTGGATCAAGGAAAAAATGATGAAATTAGGAATAAACTTTATGGTCACCGATGTCATTTCAAAAGCCTTATCAACCCCCTGATTTGCTATTTCCAGAGCCCTTTTGACAAGTTTCACAACATCGGCAAGGGTTTCTTCTGGTAGGTTGTATATGGATTCAGGCAAATTTTCTCCCAGAAGTTTCTCTAGGTATTGCAAATCAGTTCGTTTGGATTCCATTATATACTGCTAAAGCATCCTTCTTTATTCATAAATCCAGTAGGAATATTGAAAATATTTTGTAAATCCATTTACCATAATACTTTTTTATACTATGTGCTAACTTGAGAATAATTTGCAAATATAATAACCTAAAAAACGTTATATTACTATATATAATACTTTTTAATAATTTTGTAAAAAAATAAAACCATTATGCAATTATAATGTCTAAAATAATACTATTACTTCAATTTTTGTATAAAATAAGTAATTAGTAAAAAACGGAATGGGGTGGATTCAAATAGCAGTTTATCAGTAAAGAAAGATTAAAAAATTTGGAGAAGGTTATGCGCAAACGAAGTAATGCTAATTGAATGATATTTTTAATTAAAT
>JBCCIA010000176.1:0-11416 GCA_039028475.1 Spirochaetota bacterium
CATAAATTTTTTCGCTATTCCAGTGATTATATTGACTACAATTATATACCCATATACGATTACTTATTTATTGGAAACTTTGCTAATATTAGAAAAAAGATATTTAGAATAAGAGGATACAATTTAAGAACGGAGAAGCCATTTGTCAGAAAAATTGGAGTTCTTCATAAAAATTGCTATAAAAACTTGGAAGATTATTTATACCCAGGTCTTCAATCAAGATTTTATACAGATGGCAAAGTGGATAAAAAGAAAGTACATGTTTTTGAACGAACGAATCATCAAGTAGTAACTTATGAAAGATGGCATTATCTTAATTCTAAGAAGAAAAGAAAACTTCTAGCGTGTAAGAAAATAAGATAATTATGAATAAAACTCACCACAAAAAGCTACTCCCTTCCCTTTGTGATGAGGCTTGTCTCTTTTACTCTTCCAATTCCCTGCGCACATCCTTTATAATCGCGTGTGCCAACTTGCGGTAGCGGATACGGCGTTTCAGGGAATAGACATTGGGTTTGGCGAGTCTGTCGATGCAGACTGTGAGACGGTCGAGAAGACCTTTTAAATCGAAATCATCTGTGTGTTCGAGTTCCATATGGGAACCTCCTGGTTTTTCATAAATTTAGAGAAACCCAAGAGTACACAAAAGGCTTGACTAGATGTACTAGCATACAAACCTAAAGAGGCGTCCCTTGGGCGTGGTTTCTCAGTCCGGATCTGGTTTGGCGATTAGGACCGGGCTGAGAGCTTTTCACTTTGAACTCATTTTACATAAATACACTCATAAAGCGTATATGGTAAGAGTAATTTTATAAGGAAAAAATGTCTACTACTTTTTTGTCTGTACGTATATACCCAAAAACAAATCTTACTTCTCCTCTTTGCTCAAAGTCAAAACAATATCGATCCTTTCATTTTTCTCTTGGTGGTAGAGAGAGGTGTCAAAAAACAGGGGGCTGACCTCACCAAAACCGCGGAAGTCAAACCTGGCAAAGGGTTCTTTCTTACCAAATAGTTTTGCGAATAGTTCCCGCGCTCTCTCTTCCGTACGAAATTGGTTCTGCTGGTTTTCTCCGGGTTGCCGTGAGTGTGATTCTAAGCGTAACTTGTATTGCGGGTATTGATCGAGCACTGCTAAAAGCTGCTGGATGGTCTGGCTGGGCTGGTTGCGGAATTTGTATTCGGGGATCGAAATTTGTAGGGAATCAGCCTTCCGGGGTGCTTTTCGTACCAAAATACCAGATTGGAAGGATTTCACCTTATAGTACTTACTCTCTCCCAAATCATTCTTAAAATAAAAATAGACCTCCAACTCTGCCAAAGAACCAATACGAACCCCATCATCTCCGAGGCCATTCCAAAGGATTCTTTGGGGGGGGGTACCTTTGCCACGCCATTTGCGGATTGTTTTGAGAAGTGCGACCCCATCCTTATTGTAGTATTTTTCCAATAGGTGGATGGTCCAAGACTTGGTGGAGAAGTTTTTTAACTTGGGATATATTTCTAAAAAGTCTTTTTCTCCATCGTTATCGGGTGTAAAACTGTCGTGGTTGATAGTAAAACGAATGTAGAGTTTGTTACTAGCTACGGTAAGTTTCCGTGGGGTCGAGATAATAGTCTTAGAGCGGTTTAAGGCTTTGATTTCTAAACGGTAGGAATAGATACCGTCTTCGACTACTTCGCCTTTTTCTGATTTTCCATCCCAAAGGAAACTCGGCGGCAATGCACCAGTTCCACTAAACTTTTTCCAAATGATCTCTTCTTCCTCTGTTTGGTAGATGACAAACTTCCATTCTTGTGGAACGAGAGTTTTCGGAATAGTAGGGAAAAATGTGACCTTGTCTTCAAAACGATCTCCGTTGGGAGAGAATTTGTCTAAGTTACTATGAATGCCAATATTACCGGTAACTCTTCCGAGAAAGATATTCTTCAATACGGCTTCTTCCCGGTTGCCGGCAAAGTCATAGCTGCTTAGTTTGTAGGTAAAAAAACCTTGGTCTTGCAATATACCCCGATCATCCTTACCATCCCAAAGCAAAACCTTGGGTACCTCTTTTGTTTTCCACAGGTAGGTACGGATCGGCTTGTTCTGTGCATCGAAGAAACTACCCTGCCAGCGGTCTGACTTTTCTCCACGGATGTCTTGTTTGATACGGAGCTTATCAAAAATAGTATCCTGATTGGGCGTTAAAAACATTCTTGTAGAAGAAACTTGTGGAGTAGGGCTTTGCGAGTCTAAGTAGAAGTACTTAGGAAAAGACAGGAACCTTTCGTTGTTTAGCGATGTGAACTGCATCTTTGCAATGTAGCGGCCATCCGAAGGGATTTTACCGCTACTAGCAATCCCATTCCATTCCAGGTTAGCAGGCAAGGCGACTGTTTTGATTTGCTTGTCTTTGTTTTGTCCCATAAAATAGCCGAGAAAGCCTTGTTGTTTTTTGTGTCTTAGGTCTGCCTGGAAACGAAAGATGGTATGTCCTCGTTCGTCTTGGACCGTCAGTTGCCAATTGACAACTTTTTGGTATTGCTTCAGGGTTTCTGGAGCCAAGCGAAAGGTAATGGTATCTTGCCTGCCATCGTAATTCGGCGAAAAATACACCGGATCTAAAAGAATGCGAAAGTCATAGGCGGAAAGTCTAGTAGGAAAAAAGAAATGGCTAAACAAACACGTGCAAACCAGTATAGGCAGAAGCTTCATATTTTGACCAGTGGAATCAGGGTTTGGATTTATGCATGCAAAAAATATATTTTAGTCGACCCGCACCAAACGAAAACCGTAATGCTCATCGCTGACCTTTGCCGGTGCAAAGCTACGGGTAGACATGCGCTGGAAGGAACTTCCTTCAAACCAACTACCACCACGGAGAACTTTGCCTAGGGCTGCGGTAAGCTGCACTTTTTTGTTGCCACTTTTTTTCTGGTATTGGTTGGCAATGTAGCTGTCTTCGCACCACTCCCAGACATTGCCAGAGGTATCATAGACATCGTAGGCATTGGGTATTTTTGTTTTGATGGGGTGTAGAGCGCGCTCGGCGTTTTTTTTGAACCAGGCGTGTGTGTCATCCATGTCTATGCCCCAGTAAAAACGGGTAGGAGAGTTGCCGCGTGCAGCATATTCCCACTCTTCTTCACTAGGCAATCTATAGGTTTTTCCTTCTTTTCGGCTCAACCATGTCGCAAAGGCTTTTGCATCGTTCCAACTAACACAGATCACAGGCAGGGATGCTTGTTTGCTGTGGCCATGGCAATTCTTCCAGGTGTGTGCGGAGTGAGCTTTTTCGGCATCGGTTTTGTACCTTGTGGCAGCGACAAATTTTGCAAAATCCTTTCTGGTAACTTCCGCTTTGGCAAACCAGAAGTTCTTTTCGATGTGAACGGTGTGCTGCGGTTTTTCGTCTTCGTCGCAATCTAAATCATCGCTTGTACAACCCATGGAAAACTCTCCCTTAGGAATGCGGACAAATTCCATTGCAAGGGAGTTTCTCTGACTTTGTAACTTTTTCTGCTGCCACTTCTTTAATTTTAAAACGGTCTGGCAAGAAAGTAGCAAACATAAGATGGGTGATAGAAAAATAAAGGCTTGTAGACTGGTAAGATTATTTTTACTTGTATAATGGCTCATCGTACAGAGTGAAAAAGGGGATTGTTGCTGAATTCGTATAGCTTTCTCGGCAAGTCTAAACTGACAAATGAAAAAAACTCTCTATTACATAAAAAAAATATGCAAGTGGTTTCTCATATTTGTAATAGTTTTGTTTAGCTTACCACTCATTCTATACATTCCCCAATGGTATGATTCTAACTTTTACAAAGATTTAGCCATTGATAGTTTGCATGAATACACTGATTATCAACTAGGCCTAAAACGTCTGCACCTTGCTGTCTATCCCGCCTTGCAGCTAAACTTCCAAGGCATAGATTTACAATACCCAAAAAAGAAATGGCAATTGCTCAAATTAGAAGAAATGAATGTAGAAGTCTTTTGGTTGGGTTTCATAAATGGTGGCAAGGTGGTCGTCAATGATATTTCTTTGAAAGAAGGAAGCGTAAATGTACCAGGTATTATTGGCTCTATTCCTGAATCGAAAGAAGAGGAAAAGGAAGAGGATACCGAAGAAGGAATGTCACCAGAATTGCTAAACTTTTTAGACAAACAATTGCAGGTTAAATTGCTCCTTGTAGACAATGTCAACATCCAAATTAAAGAGTTCCATCCTAGTATCCGAGAAGACTTCCAAGTCGATAAGTTGCAGGTAGTGTACAAATCCTTAACAGAAACCAAACTGTCTTTAAAAGCCAAATACGGGGAGGCGGAGCTAAGTCTGCTGGGATTTGGAGGAGTGGGTCCCAAGGACTTAGACTTGCAATCTGTATTTTTTGATATCGAAATGGGCATTCATAAATTTCCACTTGCTCCCTACGCGTATTACTTGCGTGACCTGCCGGCTTTGCGTATCTCAGGAGCGCGTTTTGACTTAGATTTGAAAACCAAAAAAGAAAAAGATAGTCCTGTTCTACAAAACCAAATCCGAAGCACAGTAACTCCTATTCGCTACCGGGATCACCAAAAGAAGTACCACCGCATAGGTACGATAAGCCTACAGGGAAATGTTGACTATCCTTTGGCAACACAAAAGTTGCAAACTCGCAGACTTATTTTGAAGTTGGGCAATTTGCTAGACCTACGACTGGATTCAACAATGAGCTTTGGCTACCGACCTTATATACGAGCAAGAACCCGATCATCTCTGGTAAATGTGACAAATATATTACGGTTTTTAGAGGCACTTTCCCCTGAGCCAAAAGTAGTAGAAAAGCAACAAGAGGATGATTATACCAATCTATACGATTTTTTAAAAAAGAAGATAGTACAATTATTTACCCCTAAGAAACAAAAAAAGCAGCCCCAGGCAAAACCAGAAGATATACAAGAACTTGCAGAGAAGCCTAGCAAAGAAAAAGCAAAACAAAAAATTAAAATCCATCTGGATTGGAACCACTATATAAGTACTATCATATTTGGCAAATACCGCATTTACCGTTACTACTTGAATTCTCGCATGCGCGATGAGTTTTTAGGCATAAACACGGGGCTGCGTAATTTTTCTGGGGGGGATGTAAAGGTCGATGGAGAGGTGAACCTATCCAATGGTTTGCAACTTTATGCAAATGTGGGACTACGTAATATTGATATGAAAGACCTGACAATTCGCTATCTGGATAAAAAAATGCTAGAGGGAAAACTGGATACTGACTTAAAGATCCGCACCAATAATATACAGGCGGGGGGAGACTTTCTCAAGAATTTGCACCTGACTGGTTCCACCGTCTTGCATAAAGGTGCCTTATTTGACAGGTTAGATATATTGTACCCTGTACGTTTTCTAACAAAAATCATACCTGAGAAATATAGAGCGAAGAAGGAACTCTCTGGATTTGATACCATTGATATCGATTATATAGCTAAAAATGGACGTTTCAAAGTAAAAAATCTCGATATGAGCGGTGGTCTTTTTCGGGTCCGCGGCAAGGCAGACATTGGTTTGGAGAATCCTAAGGATGACATTGCTGCCAAACTTATTGTTAGTACGCGTTTAGCGAGTGACAGTTTTAAGATACCACTGCATTTTGACAAAGATAATTATGTCCCACTATCGGTCGATAAGGCTTGGATGGCCAGTGTGTACACTGGAATGATACTCGGTGGGCCTGTGGGCATGGTAATAGGTTCTACTCTATCGGAAAAGGCTGGAGCCGCTTTCTCTACCTTAAAGAAAAAATCCTCTGATGCATTGGATTTAAAGGTACCTAAGGTATTTTCGAACAAATGATTACAATACTAGCAAGCCTATAGGTCTTTTTTTAGAAACTGATTGATAAACTACTGCCCTTTTAGTAGTATTGTTTGTGGAGCAATTTGCCAAGAAAGGTTATCTATGATTCAAAAATTAATGCCAGGAATTCGCGCCAAACTCTCTATATTTACTGCATTTTTTGTAACTAGTATAGTGGGTATTACCTCGGTGATCTACTTAAACCAGCAGTACGACTCTCTCACCGCTAGTTTCCGCCGAGAAATTATGCCTATTCGCAGGTATACGGAAAGGTTGGTCTTGGGTTTGGAGAACATCGTAGGTAACTTGATTCTCGTCGAAGAATTTCGCGATCGTTTGAAGACGAAGACCAAGGAATTAAAACGCTACCGCAAAAAACGAGTTCGCGTAAGAAAAAAAAGCTGGATGACACGCAATGTTTTGGGTCTTCTCAACTATGTCCAGGATGACCTTGTGGATACCAAAGACAAAGTGAGTGTCCGCTATGTGGATACCTATTTTTCTGAATACATCACAGACGAAAAAGTAGACGATCTAGAAGAGCATATCAAAACCCTCATGCGCGATAACAAAGGCAATTTGATCGATGACACATTATTTGCTGAGCAGTTGCAAGTTGCGGGTAAGATTGTCTCGATTCGCAAGGATCTGCGTACTTTGCAAAGTGACCTAGTAGAAAAGCAAGCTGAGAAAAAAGAAGAAGCCAGTAAAAAGAAGCCAAAACTTGAAAAGCTCAATAAGCAAATTGCAGAGAAAGAAAAAGAAATCGAGAAAACTTCTAAAGAGATGTACAAATTGTATGAAGAATTAAACCAGAAGGTATATTCTTTTTACTTCGATGTGCATAGATTGCAAATTCTTGACTTAGGTTTGAATACAAACCTGATGCGGGTGCAGACCTTTGATTGGGAAAGTGATAAAGCAAATTTTGATACAGGAATTTTTGATGCGACCAGCTTTATCAATACCTCTAGTACTCACAGCCATCCCAAGATCTTAGCCAGCTTAAAAAGTAAGGTGCATGACAGAGATATGCTGTCTTTAGCAGGTTCTTTTGCCTATGATGAAATAGAAATCGATGGTCGTGAGATTGAGATATACTACCAACCTATTTTACGCAACGAAGGTTTGGTCAACCGAGCTGTGCAGGTATACGAAACAGCTAGGCAAGATGAGAATGCAAAACCAATATTTGCAATTGATGTAAACAATACAAAGAAATTAGCCAAAATCGCCGGAGAGTTAGAGAAACGTTTGGCTGTATTGAAGAAGAAATCGAAAAAGCCGTCTAAAGACGAAGAGTTTCGTAATCTCTACAAAGACTATCAAAAACTGCTTGCACAACGGACCAAGGAACTTACTGGCTCCCCGGTGTCTCAGGCTGACAGGGTTTGGGAAATGGGGGATGCACAGAGTAGCAAAGATTCATTCCTCTATTTACGCGACAAAGCTCTATATGAATATGCCATTTTGCGCTATGAACCTGATAGCTATTCTTACCGAGAATACCTGCATTCTGCTGAATACCGTGCGATAGAACAAAAGAGGTGGCAAACCTTACGCGAATGGGTGATGGAGGGTTCCTCTGAAACCAATATACCTACATTCAAATACAAAGACAAAGAATACAATGTATTGGACGGTGGAATTTTAGCTAGGAGCCGTTCTGAAATAGAAGAAGAAATGTGGCGCATTGATACAACTCCACTCTTTCTTGCGAAAGCAACAGATAAAAACGCAAAAAAACAAACCATAGGTCTTGCGGAAGAGTTGATCCGAGAGAACTTTGCTGGCTATACCCGAACGCTGGTTGATAAGAGTAGTGGCTTAGACAAGATCAAGAACGATATGCGTAATATTGTCTACAATGCGAGTGGAATTGGAACAATTGCTATCGTTCTGGCCTTTTTATTTTCAAATTATATGGTTCGTGACATTCGTCGTATCAGTTTGAAAGCAGAAAGAGTGGGGCAGGGAAAATTAGATGTTATATTTCGTACAAGCTCGCGTGATGAAATTGGCAAGTTGAGCAATACCTTAAACCATATGGTGATCGGCTTGCAGGAACGCGATAAGGCCAAAAATGCTTTGGGACGATTTGTCAACCCTGAAATCGCCGAGATGGTACTCAAGAAAGAGCTAAAGCTCGGTGGAGAAAAAAAGGATTGTGTGATTTTCTTCTCAGACATTCGAAGTTTTACAGCCATTTCAGAAAAGTTGTCCCCTGAAGAAGTCGTGGAGTTTCTCAATGAATACATGACTGAAATGGTACGTTGTGTCAACGAGACCCACGGTGTTGTGGATAAGTTTATTGGGGATGCCATCATGGCTACCTGGGGCGCTGTCAACAAGAGAGACGATCACCCGGAAAATGCTATAAACGCTGCATTGGCAATGCGTAGAGCTTTGTTAAAGTTCAATGAAGGCAGAGGCGGTGATAAAAAGCCTATCATTAAGATTGGTTCTGGTTTGAATTATGGTCCTGTTGTCGCTGGACAAATTGGCTCTGAGGAACGATTGGAATATACTGTGATTGGAGACGCAGTAAATCTCGCTTCGCGGGTAGAGGCGTTGAACAAACCATTTGGTACAGATATTTTGATCACCGATGACCTCTACCAGCAAGTCAAAGAAATTTTCCGTGTCGAGAAAATGCAGGCGATTAAGGTCAAAGGAAAAGAAGAACCACAAGTAATTTATGCGGTAATCGGTCGCTTGGATAGCGAAGAAGACCCGAAGACCTTACAAGAAATGCGTGATTTGTTGGGGATTGAGACTCCAAAAGCGATTTCTTCAGGAGAAGATAAAGAAGTAAAGTATGAAATCTTAGATTCATGAGGTATCTTGTCTTATGTCTTCTACTCTTACAGTGCCACATTGATAGGGAGTTTCGTAAGAAAACAGAAGACTTACGAGATTTCTCCTGCAAAAAGAATAAATACGCGATTGAATACATCTGTACGGATGAAGAAGCTCTGCTCGATTGGGCAAGTTCCTATCCAAAATATTCCAGCTTACAGTCCATGACTCAGGAAAACCTACAACGTGTCGCACAAGACAAGAGCATCGATCACGCGACTGCTCTATTTTACCACCGGATGATCTCAGAACCTAAGAATCGTCGTTTTCGCGAAACCTTACAAGAACTGGAAGAAGGTACGCAGGATACAACCCAATTGTCAGAAAAGCTGCGTTTTTTGGTAATTCCTGGTATGTTCTATGAAGACAATCCCAATGTAGGAGCCAATGGAGAATATCCGCGTGCGGTAGCAAAAAGTTTGGGCATTGCAGAAGGTTTGATTGCTGTAGGGCAGGATAATACGGTAGAGGCAAATGCACAAATTATTTGTCGTTATTTGCAAAGAGATCGTATGGCCGGTTCCATCATCATAGGTTCGATAAGTAAAGGTACAGCGGATATGAAGGTTGCGTTGCAACGTTGTGGCCAAGAAGCTTTTTTTCGCAAAGTACGAGCCTGGATCAGCTTTAGCGGGATCTCGCAAGGAACATACCTGGTCAATTACTTAGAACAGGACTGGTGGGCGAGTCTGGAAGTGCGGTATTATTTTTGGAAAAACAATTATAGTTACCAGGCTTTACAGTCTTTGCGGGTGACTTCTTATTCGGTTTTGCAAGAGAAAATGAATATTCCTAAATCTTTATTGCTAGTGAATATTCTGGGTGTTGCCTTAGAGAATGCAGTTACCAATCGAGCAAAACCAATGTACCAGGCTTTGAGTCGCTACGGTCCTAATGAAGGTATGAACCTGCTGGCGCATAGCTATGTTTCTCAAGGTGTAAGTTACCCTATATGGAGAAACGATCACTACCTGCGTTTTCCCCTATCCCAAGCAAAACTGCGGGCATTGTTTATTTTTTTGGTACAAAAAATCTATGCCAAGTAGACTGCAAAATATCGAATTTTGTTATTTTTACCGAGATGCTTTTGGAAATAAGGTGTTTCATTCTGTGGTATTTGCTAACGAGGAGAAGTTTTTCTTGAAACAAATCCGAGCGTTCATCCAAAAAAAATTTATCGAGGGCAAATACTTTTACCCAGAAAGTGTGGGCTTACCGGTTTTTTTTGCCCCTATGGCGGAGTTGTGTGATCATCCTCCTTACCATGAGTTTTCCCATGTTAGCAAAACCTCTGCTCCTGTTACCAGCAAAGGTTTTACGGATATTGCTGTGCTGCTAGAGCAATTTTTAGGAAAGTATACCTAGTCTACTTTTCTGTTTCTAAGGCTTGCACAATTGACTGGTAGTTTTTATCTTTGGCGATTTGCAAAGCGCTACTGCCTAGGTTAGACTTTGCATTTTTGTCTGCTCCCGCTGCTAACAAACGTTTTACTACTTGCAAACGATTTGCTCTGGTTGCCAGCATTAGTGGCGTATAACCACGTTCACTCTTTGCATTGACATTTGCCCCAGCCTGGATAAGTTTTTCCAACAAAACCAGGTTGTTTTTAATACTGGCGAACTTTAGGGGGGTAGACTGTTTTTTGCTTTTGAGGTTGGTGTTGGCTTTTGCATCAATTAGCTTTGTCGCGATACCATTGTAACTTCTGATGCTTGCCTTGAGAAGGGCTGTCTCCCCACCTATATCCTGGGTATCCAGTTTTGCATTTGCCTGGATGAGTTCAGTGATAACTTTCTCTCTGTTTTTGTAGACTGCTTTGATGAGAGCTGTTTCTCCCTCTTTATCCTGTAAATTGCTATCCGCTCCGTTCGCCAATAAGGTTTTTACAACATCTACGTGGCCTTGGTAAGCGGCAAATAGTAGAGCTGTTTCTCCCGATTCGTACTGGGTATTGGGTTGCGCTTTGGCCCCTAATAGGGTGTTTACAAGGTCTTTGTTGCCGTGGTAGCTTGCCTCCATCAATAGAGTGGCATTTCTGGGGTATGAGTTATTTGCTTTAGCTCCGGCTTGGAGTAGTTTCTGGGTGATTGCATTGCGGTTGGCGTGTACGGCAAACCAGATCGCGTCGCGTTTGTCAGCTAATTTTATATTCGCATTGGCTTTGTTTTTTAACAGTTCATCGACAATCTCCTCATAGCCAAAGTAAGACGCTATCATAAGTGGTGTAAAGCCTTTGGGATGTTTGATATTGGGATCGTCGCCTTTTTTCAGCAATGCTTTGGTACCGGCAATATCATTTCTATAAGTCGTATCCAATAGGTTTCCGGTTAGACTTATAGGGAAACTTGCTTGGCTTGGTGGAGAGATTGGTTTTTTCATTCCACCTGTTTTGAGGGTGTAGTATGGTAAGGTGAAGTTGCCAATTCTAAAGTCGCTATTGGGTAGCTTTCCTTTGCCTAACTTTGCATTTCCATTAGGTAGTTCTAATTTTCGAAATTTTACATTTCCACTTGGCATATTGAGTTTGCCTAATTTTAAATCTCCTTTGGGAACGTCTAACTTACCCATTTTCAAGTCGCCTTTGGGAACGTCTAATTTACCCATTTTCAAGTCGCCTTTGGGAACATCTAACTTACCCATTTTTAAGTCGCCCTTGGGAACGTCCAACTTACCGAGTTTTAAATCTCCCTTGGGAACGTCTAATTTACCCATTTTCAAGTCG
>JBCCIA010000177.1:0-11362 GCA_039028475.1 Spirochaetota bacterium
CAAAAAAATTACCTTTTTTTGTTTTTTTGCGAAATGGAACTTTGAGATTGGTTTAAGACACTCTAAGCTACGTTTCAGCTTAATTTTACTGACAATTTCATCCGTAGATCTAATTTTTACAGGCTGTTTTTCAGTAAAAAATGTGTTTTTGGAAATCTTAAACCATACAAAAAAGCCAGTTTTCTTTAAAAATAAACCTTGTGAATTACCCACCACTAGCAAATATGCATTTAAGGAAAGGACAAATGCTAGAAACAGTATCCATGAAAAACTTCGGGCCGATTAGAAATTTGCAATGGGATAATATTGGAAAAATCAATCTGCTCATTGGAGGAAATTCCACAGGGAAAACCTTTCTTTTAAAATCAATGTACACTCTCTTAAAAACAAGTGAAGAATTTGCTAGAGGGGATGATCGGAGAAAATTCGGTGATATTCTGGAAGAAAAGCTCTATTGGACATTTCAAACAGAAAAGTTCAGTGATCTTATCAGCAAAGGACAAACAGAAAAGTTAGAATTCTCTTTAAATGCTACTCATGGAAATGGAAGCTTCTCTGTAGGAGAAAGAACCAACAGTAGTATTACCGATTTCCAGAATAATTTTCAAAAACGAGAAGATAACTCAATCTTTATCCCTGCAAAGGAAGTCCTTTCCATACTAAAAATTATCAAAAACTCTAGAGAACAAATGAAATCATTTGGCTTTGATGACACGTACTATGATTTAGCGAAAGCCTTGGATGTACCTGTTCAAAAAGGCAAGAACTACAAAAGCTTTTCAGATGCGAGAAGAATCTTAGAGGAATTAATAGAAGGAAGAATTGAATACCAAAGTGATTCAGGAAAATGGACATTAAAAAAAGGTCGTTATTCCCATTCTATCAACATTGCCTCAGAGGGTACAAAGAAAATTTCTGTTTTATACAACCTCTTAGGAAATCGTTATTTAACGCCAGACTCAATTATTTTTATAGATGAACCGGAGTCTGCCCTGCACCCTAAGGCATTAAATCAATTCATTGATCTTTTATTTCTATTAGTAAAAGAAGGAATGCAAATTTTCATTGCAAGTCATTCGTATTTTACTATCAAAAAACTGCTATTACTTACACAAAAAGAAAACATTGATCTACCAATTGTATCTTTTACTAATAATATTATCCGTATTGATAATCTCCGGGAAGGAATGCCAGAAAATTCTATTATCCAAGAATCGATTGATCTTTACGAACAAGAGGTGGAGGCTTCCTTTGCCGAATAAAACCATCCAAGAATCTAATATGGAATTCAGTTTCCCTGAGGTCGATCTATTCCAGATAGAAAAATGTTCAACATATAAATCATTAGGATCACGCGTCAAAATGATTGAAATGATATGCAGGAAAGGAAACCAATTATTCTTTATTGAAGCTAAAAGCAGTTCACCAAAACCAGGAGATGAAGTTAAATTCCCTGAGTTTATCAGTGAAATCTGTGAAAAGTTTACCAATAGCATTCTTTTATACTCAGGTATGCAGCTAAATCGCCCTTATACAACTATAGAGACACTTCCTAATAATTTATCACTACTAGGCACATCAAACTCTATTCCAATCAACCTAACCCTAATTATCAATGGGCATGAAAAAGAATGGCTTATTCCTATTCATGATAAATTAAATATAGCTCTACTCGCTCTCAAGAAAACCTTTGCAATAAAAAATATCAAAGTCATAAATCACGAAACGGCACTAAGGCATAAATTAATACAAAGAGTAATTACAAACTAGTCTCTATTTTCATATGAAACAGTTTGTCATTAGCTTATTTATTCTTAGTATTTTTAGCCACTGTTGCACTTTCAAGCCCTATCCGACAAAAGCCAAACCACAACCAAAAACGAATTCCTCAGAAAAAAGGGTTGCTATCAGCATTGTCAGTCATGGCTGGCACACTGGCTTTGTAATTCCAAGCAAAGAGCTTTTTGGCTATTACCCCAAGTTGGGTACACGCTTTGCCAACACTCGTTTATTAGAGATTGGTTGGGGAGACAAAGGATTTTACCAAGCAGATGGAGTCACATTTGGCATTGCTGTGCGAGCCATCTTTTGGCCGTCTGACTCAGTTCTACACATCGTTTCTGTTCCGACAACCGCTTTCAACTATTTTCCCCATAGCAAGATTAAGAAAGTTCATCTAACGCGAAGTAAGTATCTGTCTTTAGTCAAATTTATCGCGGATAGTTTTGCAACCAAGAAAAATGGAGAGATCATCTCTCTACGAGAAGGAATTTATGGGGATAGCCAATTCTATACAGGAACCGGTAGTTACCATCTTTGGAATACGTGCAATACTTGGACAGCGAAGGGACTAAAAAGTGCTGGGAAGGATATCTATGTGCCAACAAAACTGACTGCGGGGAGTATTATGGATTTTTTGGGTGAAGATTGAATAGTTCACGGGAGTATGAAAAAGGCTCTTATTTCACTTTACAAAAGCACTCTGGGCTTTTACCCTAGTCGTCTATGAGAAAGAAGCAGTTGGCGATTGGTGCGAGTGATTTTAAGGAGATCTGTGAAAACTACTATTATGTTGACAAATCTCTGCTCATCCAAGAATTGCTGGATGCTGGTAGCAAGATTTCTCTCATTACAAGACCGCGTAGGTTTGGCAAAACGACCAACCTTTCTATGCTGAAATACTGGTTTGAGCATACTGATAACCAAGATTCCAGTAAAATTTTCCAAAATTTGGCCATTTGGCAGCAAGGCGAAGATTACACCAAACATTGTGGTTCCTATCCCGTTATCTCGCTAACTTTTAAGGATATTAAAGAGACAAGTTGGGAGTCCTGCCAAGAAAAAATAAAATTCCTATTATCCGATGAGTACAATAGACACAACTATCTATTGGATAGTGAATCTATCTCCGCTGCCAACAAGGAAACTTTTGCAGAGTTAGCTTCTCGCAAAGGCAACATGTCACTTCTGGAAAATTCTCTAAAAATTTTAATAGATCTCTTACACACTCACTTCCATAAAAAAGTTGTAATCCTCATTGATGAGTACGATACACCAATTATTGAAGCCTACGACAAAGGTTTTTACCAAGAAGCAATTGGCTTTTTTCGTTCGCTTTTAGGCACAGGTCTTAAGGATAATTCATCTCTATTCAAAGGGGTGCTTACTGGGATTTTACGTATAGGCAAAGAAAGTGTTTTCTCTGATCTAAATAATTTTGATGTTTATACCACTTTGAGTCATCGTTATGCTGATAAATTTGGCCTTTTACAAGCGGAAGTTTCCCAAGCTTTGCAATACTATGATTTAGAAGCACGTGCTGAGGACGTTAAGAATTGGTACAACGGTTATGTTTTTGGCAAAGTTCACGACATTTACAATCCTTGGTCCATCCTTACCTTTATCCACAAGCATGAAGAAGGTTTGCTGCCTCATTGGATAAATACCAGTTCTAATCTTCTTATCAAAGAACTTTTGAGCCAGGCCGATATAGAGGCGAAACAAGATATGGAGGACTTGGTTGCTGGCAAAGCGATCTACAAGGAAATCATCCCTGATACTGTCTTTTCTGACCTGACAAGAAGTAGTGACTCTCTTTGGAGTTTTTTCCTATTTTGTGGTTACCTCAAAGTCGTTCGGCAAAATTTGACAGAAAATGGAATTCTTTTCTGTGAACTAGCGATTCCAAACCGAGAGGTTGCCTTTATTTATAAGAGGTTCTTAAATTCTTGGTTTTCCGATCACTTGCTATCCACAGAGGTGAAGCTTCTTTTGCAATGCCTCTTGAACGGTGAGGTACATCCTTTTGGTGAAATTTTAAGTAAGTTTGTAGCAAATTCGATGAGCTATTTTGACCCAAGTGGCGAAGATGCAGAGAAAGTCTATCATGCTTTTGTGTTAGGCTTACTCTTACAATTATCAGACTCCTACCAGGTCAAATCCAATCGGGAAAGTGGCTATGGACGTTATGATATAATGCTCATCCCTAAGTCCAATAATGATGCGGGTGTCATCATTGAATTTAAGAAAGTCAGCTATTATCGTAAAGAAACTTTAGAGATCGCGGCTAATTTGGCACTTGAGCAAATCCAAGATAAGCAATACGAGAGCGAACTGCAAAGCTTAGGTATTGGTACGATTCACAAATATGGCATTGCTTTTGACAAGAAAGATGTTCTTGTGAAGTTAGGGTAAATCTGGGTCTCGCATATCTCCAAAACCGCTGACACGCGATTAGAGGAATTAACTCTTCTATCTGTCATCTCGATATGCAGATTTAGGATTAGATCTGAAAATAAGGTTTTGTTCCTGCGACTCGATGAGCAAGATTTCTCTAATTTCGCTTAATGGATAGGACTACCCTATTTTATAACTTAGTATTGTGTTTTTCAGCAACATCATCGCCAAATACATGTTCAATACAGCTGAGATATTTGTCTTTTAAAAATTGATCATTACCAGGATTTAAAGGTAAAATTTCCTCAGAAAAGCGTTGTACGATACAAGATGCACTTCCGCCTATTATGTAAATGTTGGATTCTTCTGATAACTCAAGATCAATTTTTGAGAGCAATTCTAAAATGATTTTTTTGTTAAACACTAAAGCCATTTTTCAAAACGCTTTTTATTGTTTTCTAGAGAATCTAAAGTTTTAAACCTCCAGGTCTTGGCGATTTCATTATCATTTTCATTCATTCTTTTTTCTATAAATTTACCTATTTTCTCTTTTTGAATCAGGAATTTTTTTCTCATAGGAGACGCTTGTTTGTATAGTTGTGCATAAATTTCCGCCAAATCTGGAGTGTCTCTGTAGCTATGAATTGTATTTAAAAGGTATCCTAAATATGCCTTTTCTTTAGTGCTACTTATAATCAAATTCCAATCAAATGAGTCTTTATTCTTATAAATGAAAACTGGCAGAATGCTATTAATTTCTGCACTTTTGCGACCATATTCTAAGGCTTTTTTCAATAGCTGATTTAATTCTGCTTTTGTGGTATACTGTTTTTCACAGCTTATAGGAGCACCATAGGCGGCCATAGACCAACGGAAAAAGTCTTCATCATTCATTTGTTCTCTAATCGTGTTCAAATCCATTTATGGCTCCGTACATATTGGACTATATATAGTACATATTTTCAATATTTTTTTTCTAAAAAGAGCGAGCACCCGATGTTCTATACTGGACACCCAGTGAAATTTTATCTCGATATGCTGATTTAAGTCTGAGGCAAGAAATTAAGCTTTCTTCCAGCTACTAATGGATAGGCAAGATTTCTCTATCTTAAAACCAGTGTAATCTCGGATGTCGAGTGAAATTTATTGCAACTGTAATAAATTTTGTATCGAGACACCCAAGACCAGGGCTAATCTACTCTAGCTGCACACGCAGGAACTTAAGCTGTTGGAGTAACAGCTTGTGGTAGCGTTTGCGGCGTTTTCTGCGGTAGATTCTTCTTTTGTTGTATAGGCGATCTATCAACACTTCCATGCGGTCGAGCAAAGCTTTGTAATCTGCTTCATCTATTGGTTTCATAGGTATACCTCGTTTAATTAGTTATAAGAGCCTGCTTAGTAATGAAGCTACAGGCTCTTTCAGCTTGTTGTCAGCGTAAGAATAAACATATTTTCAAATACGCTGTAGGGTCACCTGATGATGCTAATTGCTTGACCGTGTACGGAGGGTACACAGATTAGGAGTCAGCACCATTAGGTGTATGTTTCTCAGTCCGGGTTTAGTTTCGACGCTTTGGCCGGGCTGAGAGCTTTTTTCGCATAAGTACAATTTTACTATTGATGTACTTAGATAGTATGATAATAATTCAAAAATCTGTCTACTCTTTTTTTACTTGCTTGGTTAATATATGCTGATTTTGTGAATGTATTGTGGTAGCATATAATACTGGGCATTGTTTGCGGAAAAAGCTGTGTGAGACGATCCTGCGTAGCTTTTTGGAGAAGGACGAACATCCTTTTATGAATGTTTGGGGAGATGAGGGTGGTGATGGGGTTCGGCTACTGCGTGATCTGGAAAGATGCCAAGCTGCAGGCGTAATTTACATCAATCTCTCCTTTCGCAATTACCGTAATAGTCTTGATGATCTTCTCGACGCGATCTACCGCCAAGCTACAGGGAAAGAACGTGATACAGATATTTGTGCAGTTCTGCGTTCCATCCAAAACCAGCGTGGTAATAAAAAGAAAAAGATTCTCCTAATGATTTCTGAGATTGATCCTCTCTATGAATCTTCTGGCAATGATAATCGTTATGATGAAAACTTTGTGTATTCATTGAATCATTTTAATGATGGGCGAAGTGGTTGGTACCTTTTATTGACCTCCAAAGAAAGCTTAAATAAAAAATTGATTCCTGGAGAAGGAGACGCAAAAGGTTCTTTTATCTGCAACAGTAACAATACATTCCAGAAATTAGAACGGCAGGAAATACTCGCTGAAATAAACCGAGAAACTCCAGAAATACTCTCAGCAGCAAAAGAGATAATTGCTTCCCACCTATTAGAACAATCCTGTCAAACAAGTAAATTAGAGTTTTATCTCACAAAATATAACTACCGAGATAATGTTCCAATACAGGCAGAGGAATTGCAGCAATGGGATGAAGAGTTCACAGAGCAGAATACACCTGGTGCTATGAAAAAATTTGATAAAGATATGGATGCCGGTAAGACAGTATTGTCTCGTCTCTGGCGTTCTATTTGGCCAAAAAAGAAAAAACAAATAGCTACCGATGGTGAAAACACTAAACCAAATTTTTTGACTTTAAAAAAAACAATTACCACTATTTTAGTAGGTTTAGGTGCTATATTGACTTATATAGCTACATGCACTAATCTTTTAAGTAAATGGGGAATTACGATTCAATTCCAAAAGCCCAAGCCATCCTCTGTTGAAAAATCCTCTACGAAGGAAACAAACAAATGAAAAAAGATCCATTCTACATTGACCCTGAACCAAAAACTGGCTGGCAGGCGTTTAAGTACGTGTGGTTTGAATACAACACTTTGGATAGGTATTCCGACTCTTTATCGAGAAAAGATGCGATCCCTCTTATTTTACGAACCTATCCATATGTCATTCTTCTCACTCTCTTGTTGTTCTTTAGCTTAGCGTCTCTGCTCATTCTTTGGGACATTCCTATGCAATATCCTAAACTTTTCTATAAGAGTTTTCTTACAAAATGGCAAGAGGCTTCTAACTTCTTTGATAAACTGCTACTTTTTAATTATTTAGGTCTCGTATTTGGTCTTGTAGGGGGTCTCGTATTTGGTCTTGTAGGGGGTCTTGTAGGGGGTCTTGTATGGGGTCTTGTATGGGGTCTTGTATGGGGTCTTGTATTTGGTCTTGTATTGAGTATTGTATGGGGTATTGCATTGGGTCTTGTAGGGGGTCTTGTATTTGGTCTTGTAGGGGGTCTTGTACTTGGTCTTGTACTTGGTCTTGTAGGGGGTCTTGTAGGGGGTCTTGTAGGGGGTCTTGTAGGGGGTCTTGTAGGGGGTCTTGTAGGGGGTCTTATATTTGGCCTTGTATGGGGTCTTGTAGGGGGTCTTGTAGGGGGTCTTGTACTTGGTCTTGTAGTGGGAGCCGGAACTTTAGTTGGATATTATTTAGGCATGTTTCGTACAGTTTTTTATCCCTTTCATTTTATCTCTAGCCTATGGCAAAACCAATTGGCCAATAATCCGTATTTAAGTGATTCTTTTATCTTCTTTTCTCTACCGATTGATAATAAACTAGTGCAAAATACTCAGAAAGATCCATATACTGGTTTACAATTTGCTAATTTTTTAGCAGAACACCGCCCTTACCAACGGAGACTTTTTTATGAGATCATTCATAAGGCAACTGCTACCTCACTACGATTATATCCCTTAGACGAAACAAAGTTTCCAGGTCTCTTTTTACCAGAAGAAGACAAAGAGAAACTGATCAAAGAGCATCACCCTTCCTCAACCTGGCAGAACTTATTTTCGAGTCTCCAAGGAAATCTTTCCAACAACAACTACAGCCAAATCTCTATTGGTTTAGCACAACAAAGCGGTTCTCTCGAACAATTACGTCAAAAGTATATTGCAACAAAAACTATCATCCAAAAGCTGTTCGAAGAAACAAAGATCCAACGTGACGCTTATTGGAAAGCCGATTATCGAGAAGCCTTTTCCAAACTCTTACAAGAAACAGAACAAAGAATTGCAAACATTGAAACAGTACGCGGACAAGAGGAATCGACTTGTCTCAACTCTTTCCGTAGTGGAGAACCTCTAATGCCAATCGACAAAGATGTGTTTTTAGGCCGGCATGACATACAAGTCCAACTCATCAAAATTATGAACCAATCCAGCCATACCCCCACCTTTTACCTCTGGGGACAGCGACGTATTGGAAAAACCAGCTTGAGCAATATTCTAAGCATGGAATTAAAATCGCAATATATCCTCATTTCCGTATCAATGCAGGCAAAAGCAACGTCCTCTATTGCACATATGTTAAATGAATTCCGCTTAGAAGCCTGGAACCAACTCATTGCTTTTTGCGAAGACCTACACCAAGAATTTAAGCAAAAAGTCGTCTTGGTATTTGACGAATTCTTCCACTTCCAAGAAAAGTTAGCCGAAAACCCAGAACAAGCAAAACAGTTACTTGCAGCTATGCGCGGTCTCTCCGAGAGAAGAAATGAAAGCTTAATCTTCTTCTTTATCGATGTCACCAAACCATCGAACTTAGCACCACCAAAACCAAGCACTTACTTTTCCCACTTTGAAGTAACCTACATGGACTATTTGGAGAAAGAACACGTCTTCAAACTCTTTACCGACCCATACCCAGGTTTTACTCTACAAATCTCTGAAGACTTAAAAGAAAAAATTTTCCAAGAAACCCAGGGACACCCACAGTTGTGCCAGGAGATTGGCAAACGCCTAGTTGATAAGGCCAATAAAGAAACCAAAAATCCATTAGTTACCGAACAAAACTTAGAAGACGTATTGCAAGCTATAGTCGAAGATGAGGGTGACAACGTTATGGCTTCCTTCTGGAACCACTTCTGTCTACAAAGTTATTATGACATAAACGATAAACGCACAACCGCTTTGCGTGAAACTGCACTCACAATTGCCCGTGGCGAAACACCGACAGACAAAGTAAAAGTAAAACTCCTCGAACAATACCGCTATATCGTCAAAGACAAGGATCGCTATAGAATTCGTGTACCACTTTTAGAGAAGTGGATATTGTATCATAATACGTAGGAAGATATGCACGTATCTATTTCCCCTTGGAGAACGGACTTCTCATACTATCCAGTTAGGCACATAGTCTACCAACTAAAATTACACCCCTCGTACTTTTGCAAAAAAACGCAGCAACCTCGCTTCAGGAATTTCTGTCATTTCAGCTCACAGCCTTTTTTCTTCATTCGAATAGCTGTTTGCAAGCCTTTGCGTCGTTCCCACCTGGTTTTTCGAATTTCTGCTAATTTCCGTATTTTTGCTTTTTCCCTCTCAACTTCTTCAACACTGATCCATCCTATTTCCCGTGCTCTTTCTTCAATTGCTGTCATATCTAATCCTAATTCTTTGGCAATCCGTTGTACCTGTTCCCGATACAGTAGAATTGCATATTTCATGTCCCTCTGCTTTACTATAGACTCTTTTAAATAGCTGTCCAGCCCATTTTTTTGCTGGAATAAGCGAATTCTTTCCGCTTCTCCTGCTTGTTCCACTGGTAATTCTGAGATAACTACTGCATACACTGGGGCTATTTCGAATCCAGCCGTATAATAAATACCCAGCTTGATTTGCTCCATATGATACCTTTTGAAGAGGAGTTTAGGCTTGATAGAGCATATTAAAATATAGTGTAAATGGTCTTCTTTCTCTCGATTGCTCAAAAGAAAACTAGACAGGTAGGAGTGAATTTTAAGTATATCGTCTTTAGCAAATATGTCCCCTTCAGATTTGAATTCTATGAGGTTGTATTTTTGAAAAATTTTCAAATAGACCATTCTATCGTTGATAGGCAAATTTCCTGCCTCCAGGTAAAAGTCTATGTGCTTAGGATTTCCTGCTATTTCATATTCCACTTCTAAGTGATAAAACTTTTGTAAGATGTCTTTAAACATCTCTTTAAATATTTCATCAAATAATTTTTTGTTCTGCATCTACCTGTACAGGTAAATAAAAAGGTAAAGTGTTCTCTTTTTTCTCAGAAAATTTAATTATTTAAACAAGAATTACATGTTAAGCGCCATATAAAGCAAATTAGGAGCAATTCTTTTCCAAGAACAAGATTCTATGGGTAAATGTTGGATGTTCTTCGTTTTTATTGGCCTTTGGGTTGTCGGAAGCTAGATTGAACAATTGTTCTTGCGGATGTGTATGCAAGGCATCGATCAGTTGTGGGTATTCATATTCATTGACTCGCATATCTTGCGATGCATTCGCAAAAGTAGACCAATCAAGGAGACGGAACTTTTTCTTGCCTGAGAATTCTTTCAGTTCTTTTTTAATGCCTTTTTTCTTTTTCTGCGTTTCTTCGGCAGTTAATTTCTTTCTACTCTTTTGTATGGATTTATGGTTAAAAATGTTAGTAAGAATTTCTGCATCTTCTTCTGCTGTAACAATTTTCTTAGGCATAAATTTGGCGAGTAAATCATCGAACTCATAGATAGCGTCATAGGGCAAGTCTTTTGTAGCAAACAAATGAAGTAAAAATTTTCTGGTGATCCTCTCCATAGCTTCTGAACCTTTCCCCATAATGAGTAGGGAATTGACCGCAGATAATTTGTCCGAGTGCTTGGCTGAAAACAGATCGGCTAAAAACTCCATATCTTTAGACTGTGGTACGAGTGCCATACCAAATGTAAGCAAACAGCAAAAATAGACAGCACTCCCCCAGAGTACAAATATAAAAAAGCTAGTTGCTTCGAATTGAAGAAATAGATAGGCAGGGAGTAAGCCCAGAAAGAGATAGACAAAAAAATCCATTCGCCGCAAAGGCCACATATAATGAAAAAAATGTGCTAATTCATGTAATAGGATAGCCTTAAGTTCGTTGGGTTGTAAAATTGAGAGAAGACCAGAAGAGATGTGGACCGAATTAAAAGGCTTCCAAGCAGAAAAGAAAATCGTATTCATCGTAGATGCATTGGGTTCTGCTTCTTCACTAATGTAGATATGTGGAATTTTATGGTTTTGGGAAAAAGGTTCTAGAGTTTCTTGCACCAATGCTTGTAGTTCTTCTTTGCTATAATTCCCCAAATACTTCTTTGTCACGGTTTTCAAGGGAAAAGAGTCTACTAAATTATTTAAAAAACAGAACCAAAACCATAGCAGAAGAGAACTGC
>JBCCIA010000178.1:0-11242 GCA_039028475.1 Spirochaetota bacterium
CTTTGTATTTCTTATGAATATAGTAGTACTGTCCTAGAGTATAATAAGAAAGATGGTAACCAGGAAACTCTTTGATATTAAACTTTAAGGTACTTTCCCCTAAGAAACCCAAATCACTGCGAAAATAACTCATCGCCAGTTCTTGTAACAGATAAGGATTTCGGCCATAAATGCGTAGAGTGTATCGCACCGTCGATTGGACCTTATCCTCTTGCTTGAGTTCGCCATAGACAAAAGCCAGTTCGCGTAATATTTTTAGATTGGTTGGGTTAATTTCATGTGCCTTTTCAAAGTACATTTTCGCCAGATGAAAACGTTTTGCTTCCACATAGGCATAGCCAATTTCATAGTAGAGACGAATGTTACCAGGGTTAAGCTCAATCGCCTTTTCCATATAGGGGATAGCAATCTGTGGTTGGTTTTGTTCAATGGCGTTGTAGGCTTTGGCAAAAAGCATTTTCTCTTGCTTAGTCTGGAAAGATGTTGTAAAGGTATCGATTTCCTTAATCACAACCTGTTTCACTTCCATATCCCGTATGTATTCGACAGAGGCTTGGAACTGTTGCCCTGCCTTCTTATATTCCCCCAAACGGTAGTACAATACGCCCAAAGCAGCATAAGCGTTAGGATTGTTGGGTTCTAATTTTTTAGCACGCTCGATATACTCGGCTGAGCGCGATGCTTGCGAAAGGGGCAACTCACGAGCTTTTTGGAGAAGTTCTTGGTAGGATAACTCTTTTGCCTGCAAAGCAAACGCCAAGATACCCATGATAAAAAACTGGAAAACTTTATACATTGGGGACTCCCTATCTCTAAGGTAGACCAAGTATAAATTTTGTCAAATTATTTGTTAAAAAATTGACATATTTTTTTTGATTTATGATTTCACGGCAAGGTCATTGGTTTTGTCTGGAGGTTCTTGCACTAAGACCCAGGGTTGGATTACAACAGAAGTGACTCGCAATTTTTGGTTATACCAATGTTTGGCTCTCTCATCGGACATTCGTTGTACCTTACCTTCTTGCATCCATTCATCCACAGATTCGGTATTATTCATACAAATTTGGTAGGCAGTCTCTTCTAAGTCCATACTGGGGTCGATCCATATGACCTGCCCTCTAGCAAAAAAATACTTCAACTCTTCCCAATCGATACTCGCAATTCCTGCACGGATTGTCTGTCTATGCATATCCATTTATTCTCCTTTTTGTACGTCTAGGCAATACCCGCAAGAGTTTTATAACTGGTAAAAATATAGGCAACGATAGCAATTATCTACCCAATAGCGGCAACAATTTACAAGAAATCTCAGCAGATTTTCCGTTATACTGGGTACAATCCTTACAAGAACAGAAGGAAAAGAGAGGAACTTATGGAATACTGCAATTTTGGCAATACAGGTCTCATGGTATCGCGCCTATCCTTGGGAGCCATGACGTTTGGGGAAGGAACATTGGTAGGAGAACTCAAAACAACGATCGATCAGAAAACAGCCAATGAAATGGTAGAAGAAGCTCTAGCCGCAGGGGTAAACCTCTTCGATACCGCAGATATGTACACTACAGGACAATCCGAGATTGTTTTAGGCAAAGCTCTACAAGGAAAGCGGCAAGATGCGCTGATTGCTACAAAGTGTGGTTTTCGTTCCGGTGAAGCGATTTTACGCTCGGGACTTTCGTACCGCTACATCATCCAATCCGCAGAAGCTAGCCTACAACGCCTGGGTACTGATTGTATCGATCTCTACCAACTTCACATTCCCGACCCTTGGACACCTGTAAAAGAATCAGCGAGAGCTTTAGAAGATCTACAACGGCAAGGAAAGATTCGTTATTCAGGGATTTGCAATTACCCAGCTTGGCAAACACAAAGATTGTTAGACTTGCAAGAAGGTAAAGGTTGGAGCAAAAGCATAAGTTCACAGATGTACTACTCCCTTTTGGGACGTGATATTGAAGAAGAAGTAATTCCCTGTTTGCAAGCGAACCAAACAGCTCTAATGGTTTGGAGTCCTTTGGCGAGCGGTTTTTTAACTGGTAAGTACAGCAAAGAAAAACCTGTTCCAGAAGATAGCAGAAGAGCCAAATTTGACTTTCCCCCAGTAAATTTAGAGACAGGCTACCAGTTAGTAGATAAATTACAAGAGATTGGCTCTGGACATAATAAAAGCTTAGCCAGTACAGCTTTGGCTTGGTTGCTTTCTAAGTCTGTTGTTTCCACGGTTATCTTGGGTGCCAATAAGATGAGCCAATTGCAAGATAATTTAACAGCTGCTACATACCGACTTTCTCCACAAGAAGTGCAGGAATTGGATAAACTCTCCAGCTCGTCTCCGTCGTATCCCACCTGGATGCAAGCAATGGGACACGATTCTCAAGTTGTCGAAGGGCTTTCAGAAATTTAGTCAGAGGTATCTATGAACTTTTTAGACAATCATAAGCACGACAAAGTAGCCATATTATTATTGGCATTTTTATACACACCACTCATTGCAAAGAACAAGAAGTGTTCGGCAGGAATGACTCACAAACAAGTGACAGATACAGTGGTATCCGCTATCAATCGCAACGATATACAAGCATTTCGTTCTTGTTTAGCAAAAGATATACAAGCCCAGGAACCTGGGAGAAAATTTTCAGGAAAAGCAGCAGTGCTCTCTTGGGCACGTGCTGAGATATTCTCTCTATCTGGCAAACTAAAGGTTTTACAAACCAATTCAGCAGCAGGATACGAAATACGCTGTGGTAAGTTCTATACACCTTCCTTTAGTTTCAAAGTTAAGTATGTCTTCCGTAGCCATGCTGGAAAACTGCTTCGTTGGGACCTCTACTACTGGAAATCTAAATCGTGTAAATGGAACTAAAGTGGTTGCTGAAAATAGAAATAAGATTTTTAGTATACTAGTTTATGAAGACGCGTATTGCATTTCTCCAGGCGAAGGATAGGCAACCTTCTACTTGCGGGGAGCCTTTGGAAATCACCCTATCTAGTCGTGATTTATCCTGGGAGGGAGTATTATTAGAGAAGGGACGCTCACCCTATTTTTACCCTAAGGATATAGTGACCCCTTATTTTTATTTTGCCCTGGCGTTAGAAGAAGACTTGTATTGGGAAGTCCAGCAAGCTGGCAATATGCAAGCTCTCAAAACTGTCCCTGGAGAGATTTGGTTGAACCCTCCTTGGACTCCCTTCTCGCACACGATCAAAGAGCCTTGTTTTTTTACCATCTTTGCCGTCACAGAAGAAACGATGTTCCGTATGGGTTCTATTAGTCCCGAGATACAAACCCAACTGCAATTCCTAAATGACTACAATATCAACGACCCTATTCTAAAAAACTTTATCGAAATGTTTTCCTTTGAAGCCAGCAACAAAGGTAAGAATGGGTTAGACTTCCAGAGAAGTCTCAGCCAAACCTTTTGTTCCTATTTCATCAAAAACTACTCTAACCTTTCCTCCTTGACGGTAGAGAAAGATGCACACAAAAGGCTAACCCCTCAGCTATTGTCCATCGTAGAAACCTATGTGAAAGAAAATTTAGAAGAAGCCATCACTATCGAAGAATTGGCAGCAGAAGTAAACATGAGTAAGTTTTACTTCTTACGTGAGTTTAAAAAAGAAACAAACCATACCCCCTACCAGTATTTGATAAACCTAAGGATAGAATCTGCCAAAACCACTCTCAAACAGTCGGAGAAAAGTATAGCTGAGGTTGCACTGGAGCTTGGTTTTTCCGATCAGAGCCATTTTTCCAAAACATTCAAAAGAATTGTCGGAGCCTCACCTGGGCAATTCCGCAAAGGGTAAGGCCTACTCTATTTTTGTATCTGTGCTTTTAAGGAAGAGATAATAGCCAACGTTCGTTTCAAATATTCAATAACTTTTTGGTTGCCATAGGTCTTAGTGATTGGATTCTCCATATTGAACATCATACGGGTAACAGCCGCCGCTATATATAGAGAAATGATATAGGAAAGAAAACCTATCAGTTTAAAAATGGTATACTCCTTGCCTGTCAAGTTGATAATCACAAAAATGCAGGGAACGATACAAAGTAAAAAAGAACAGATCGTTACAATGTACAACTCTTTTGGTATCGAAACATAGGCCAGCTTCCGCAAGGTCGCGACATTATCGTTGAGCTTAACAATCTCACCGTTGATCAGGTTGAGGTCGGTACTGATAGAATTTTGCTGCATCTTTTCTAGTAGAATAGCAAAAATTTTCTCATAGTATCCTTGGGAAAGAACCTTGCCATTGTAAATAACAGAAAAGGAAATTTCTCTTGAAAAATACATGTACATAGCAAGGGCCAGATACTCTAAGATTTTGAAGATTTCTAATAGACCTTCTGGAGAAGCATCCTTCTTTTTACTGAGAATGAGCAAAGACAAGTTCTTAAATTTTGATTCAATATTCATGAGAGAAGATACCCCTTCATCCCACCTAAGAATAGAGAGACGAAAGACAATTTGTGAAACGATACTTGCGAGAAGTGCACCTACAACGGCAATACCAAAGGTAGAAAATAAGGGAGGAATTTGTGTATGATCCAATATCAGCCTATCGATGGTAAAAAAAGCTCCTGCTCCTAAAACCAGCACCCAAAGATAACTGATAAAAGGAGAAATGCCCATTTCTACCGATTGGTTGAGAAAAGTATAGCGCTTTTGGTCAAATTCTTCATCTAAATTGATAGTAATTGTAGAAGAAACTTTGTCCTTTTGCATTGTAAATCCCGGTACAATTACTATCGGCAAAGGCTAAAGTTCTGTCAATCCTAGAAAAAAGTCTCATCCAAACAAAGCAAAAAACCTTTGCTGTACTAATTCGTCTAAATAGAATGAAGCTTTTACTCTTTATTATAAATTTAGGTATATTGCAGTCTTGCTCCTCCGACTCCAGACAAACGAGACAGGCTCTACGTCCACAAAATAACCAACCAGGAAGGTATTCAGGTTCTACTCTAGGCGACTTTGTTTCTGCTGTGGGCAATTATGAAATGGACTTGCAAGATACAGGTGTGCCTATCCAAGATGAGGAAACAACTAAAAAACAAATGTTTTCACGAGCAAATTGTTCCCAATGGCTACAGAAGTTAAACTCGACTACTGCTACTGCATTTGAATGGATGGAGTACCGTAGGAAATGTGGTAAAATTACCTTAGAAAAGTAATAGAAAATATTCTATTTTTTTAAAAATATCGTAAGTTACTCTGCAATGGTATTAGAGGCTTTCTTGTAAAAGACTTTCGCTGCCAATTGAAACTTTTTCATAGCAGGTTGTGCTGCTTGGATTTCTTCCTCATGGAAGCCTAAAAAGGCAAGCTCCTCTATACTTTTTCTATACTTTCGCACCAACAACTTGCACAAACCAGCCCTTACTTTCTGCGAGTCATTCCACGCTATAATTTGTTGTAAAACATCCTGTTCCTCATGAAGAGCTTCGGCTATACCATCCGTTAGATCCAATTCTACCATGTAATCCCAAACATCTTTGCGTTTCTCAGCAAGCAGATAGATAAGATCCTCTTTCCTATCCCCCTTTTGTGTCCAGATATTATAAATGATCGTTAAGACTGGATTTACCGATGCAGTAAATACTTCCGACTGGATATTTTTATCTTTTGGAACAAATCTTTGTTGGAGAATGAAGGATTCCAAGTGCTTGGCAAATGCTTCTTTAGGGAAATTTTGTAAAAACAATTCTACTAAATGCTCTACCGCGACAACTTCGCTAAAACTTTTTGCCAATTCCGCTTCCAGTATCTCGCGAGATTGTTGCAAAAAATAGTCTCGTATCTTTTGTTCATTGGCCACAAGAAAGGAATGGGGTATCTCTCTAGTGGGGTATGTTCGCCCTTTTCCTTCCAGCAAATCTGCAAATAGGAGTAAACTATCAAGTTGTAGCTTATCCAGACTTTCCCTTTGTTGCCTTGTTGCCAGATAAGATAGCCAAATTTCGTAAGAATTTGTAGCTTCTAATAGGACTGGCACATCTGGCGTACTAGGAAACCTTTGCTGGTCCACATCAATTTCTATAGGCTCACCTCCCGATGGTTTTTTAGCTTGGTAGCCTACTATTTTGAGTTGGTAGTGGTAAAAATCTCCTCGGTAGTCTGGATCAAGGCCAAGAGTATCTTTGTATTCATTCGGTACAAAAAACAGAATTCTTTCAAACAATTCGCCTATACGTTTTGCATCACCACGGAAAAGGATTCGGATGCGATTTGTAGAATCCATTTTTGCTATTTTATATAGTAGTAAAGCCATATTGCATTCAAACTCAGATTGTAAAGTATATGTCTTTGCAATTCTCTCTAGTTGAGCTTTTGTAATGGCAATAGGTTGTAAATCACCCGTCTTGGTATCAATTTCGCTTGTCTGGAAAAGTTCCTTACGAGTTTGGAATACTTTATCTTGCACGAGTTCTTTGAGAATACTGGGACTAGAGCATACCGTCCAAATAATAGCGGGAAATAGAAATGCTTGGCATAGATAAATTCCTTTGCGACCCTGTCCATCTCTCTCCTCTGGAAGAGCTTTTATATCTATAACAACAAGGTATGTTTGATCTTGTAGTTTTTCAAAAAAGAACGTGGTTTTAGAGTATGCATCGCTATAGTTTGTAGGCAAATAAATTTTCAAACCAATTTTAGAAGTGTCGTTTGCAGTAACTTTTACTAAGGAATAAAAAACTGCGTGAAAGTTTGTCTTCTTCCATGGGGACTGCTTAACATCCACCTTCGTATATATGATTCTATAAATATCCATTTCTAATCTGCTAAAACTCTTATTTGTTCAAAAGCAAACTCCAAAAGAATGGGTCTAAAACTCGTTTAGGATCTGTGACCGTAGGATCTTCCAGTAACTTTCCCTCGACAGGTTCTTGCCCAGTTGAAGAAACAATTGTGTACTTCACTTTTTTAAAACGATCCTCTATCAATCGGACTGGATTAGCACACCCTTTGTCGAGTAAAAAACTTCGTAATTTTTCTGAAATACCTTGCAATTGTCTCTCTAGCTTATCGGGTTGTATCGTTTGGTACTGGTAAATATCACCTTGCAAAAGATAATTTGCTACATCTTCTGGGATTTCGTCTAGTGCACAATCTCCCTGTGTCAATACAACGACTAAATTTTGCTGCTTAGGCTGGACCCACCCTATATAATTAGAGACGAGTACATTAAACTCAGAACACCAATTGCTGTCTGTACCAATCCCCCGCAAACTCACAATACAGAATACGACATCTGTATTGCAAACATATTTTCCTTGTTCAGCCAATTGTTCTCTATTTTCAAACATCTCTCCAGCTGCATCATAAAAGCACATGACTTGGTCTAGAAAATAGGGAAGTTTGATGAAGTTGAGAATCGAAGGTGTGGCAAACATAACAGGTGTTCCCTCTGGTAGTTCAGAATTTTTGAAGTTCTTCACAAAAACCTCTACTTTCTCTATACTTTCTTCATTGAGACACCTATAATAGTATTCCTGCCAGATGTTAGGTAAGTTTTTAAGAATAAAAAATAAAGAAGTTATATATACAGTTTTACCATGCCCACTTTTACCAATCATACCGACAAAGATCTGTCGCTTGGTGTTAAAGTAATTTGCATCCAAACGAATCAAATCGAGTAGAGATTGCCAAAATGGGTTCTTACTTACTGATTTCACATAATCAATGTCTAGTTCTCTTTTGCAATTGCTGCATCGGTATGGATCAATCTGGTATTTACCTCGTTTGGGATGCACTTTATGAAAACAATAAGGACATTTAACCTGCATTTTTTAATTACCATAATCCCTTCTATATTTTTGGATACAAAAAAAAATTGTAGCAATCTTTTCCTATTCACAAAGAAATAGACGCCTATTGTAGTTTTTATTTTAGGATTTTTTCTTTTCTCACCTATTGCTGTATATTTCATTTACAACAAACAAATAAACTTTACAAAGAAGTGGAAGGAGAAATTGCTTTAACCATGCAAGCAGAAGTAGAATACAAACTCAGTCTATACCCACCACAGATGCAAAAAAAGGTCTTACGCATACGCAAAATCCTGCTACAAGTTGCCAAAGAAAACAACCTAGAACCAATTGCCGAAAGTCTAAAATGGGGTGAACCCAGCTATGTGAGCAAACAGGGGAGTGCCGTGCGAATCGGCTGGCACCCAGATACTCCCGACAAGTACGGAATCTACTTCCATTGCCAAAGCAAGCTCATATCTACCTTTCGTAAACTATACCCTAACGAATTTACCTATTCGGGAAACCGAGCCATTGTATTCGATAAAAAAGAAAAAGTTCCTGTACGACAACTCAAACATTGCCTTTTACTTGCTCTATGCTACCACAAAGTCAAACACTTACCACTACTAGGTGGGAATCTTGAATACATCAATGCAAAAGCTCCCAAGAAGAACCAGCCATAACATTCCCATTGACTAAAATTTCCAAGCCGTGCCTACCAGGGTACAACTTTCTCCCAGAAGTATTGCGAGCTTTGAAAACAAATGTAATTTCTTTCTTCTCTTTAGGCTGCAAGGTCACATTTTTGAGTTTAAACACTTTTTTCGCCCGTTTGTTTCTCGCTTTTACAAAATCGATTTGGTAATCAACAATAAACTTAGTCTCTTCCCTCTCTAGACATTGCAGAGAAAAGCTCACCTCTAAATTTTCGCCAATTGTAACCTTCTTATCTTCAATCATTAGGCCAGTCACTTTGGCTTTTGCCGAAGTGTTTACACCCAAGATTTGCATAGCTCCTGGATGACCTTGTTTTACCAAACTACGTAAGGCATGTCGGATAAGCCATAAACGGTCTTTGCCTGCACCTTGATTCCATTTTTGAAAAGTAGCTACGACAACTTCTGGGTTGTCCTTGGCAATATCGTTGAAGTTATTGGCAACAGAACGCCTAACATAAAGAGAAGGGTCATCTTTCAATAATTCTAAGAGTTTCACCAAAGGCTTGGGATCATCGACAAAACGCTGAATACGTCCTGCCAGGGGTAAGCGTGGACGTGTTCCTTCTGAAACCAAACGACGTACGTGCGGAGAAGGATCTTTCGCCCATTTCTGTAAAAGCTGCATCGTTTTTTTATAATCCAACTCCAAAAAGGTTCTAAGGTCTCCCTCTGCACTAAATCTCTGTGTCATCTCATACAAGGCCCGCATAGAAAGATCATAGTGATCTTTGCCATAACGAGCAACAAAGGCCGTCTGTGGCATAATGATAAAAGCATCCCAAACAGTTTTACCAGGTTCCGTGAGTGGCTTTCCTAAAGAGTCTATCAAAATTTGGCAAGCATGTGGAAAATCGTCTGGCAAATAGGATCTTAGGGCAGCACAGATCTGATTGGAGCGTTCTAAAAAGCCAAGTGCTTCCCTATTGTGCAACGAATCCTTGATAAACTTAGCTTTTGCAAAACCAGGATAATTACGAGTAATCTCCCTAGCTAACAGATTCACATTACCCTTATGGAAAACATCACGAAATTGAAATTCACTAGATAAACCAACCATATAACAAATATCAGTAGACGTGTATTTTATGCAAAGGTAAATTGTAAGTAAATGCAAACATTCGACAAAAAGAATCTAAGGGAGTAGCAAATAGCGTGAGAAAGAAACAACTTATAACTACAGCTTTATCTGGTATTTTCTTACTCGCTACAACGGCTTGCTTTTCAAAAAAAGTAAACAAGCAAACTCGTAGACCTGCACAATTCTCCAATAAAATTGCTAAGGATCGAATGTTATTAGTACTTTCAGCCCCCTCTGTCTACGATAGGTACTACAGCAAAGCCTTGCAAAAAATTGTCGATTTTCAAATCCACTACGCTAAAAAAATCATTGGGCATGACAATGTGATAATTCTGGTCGATGAAGATACCAAATCTTATTATTCAGGGAAAGTCCCAGAGGATATACTCCTAACAACAGAAGTCTACGACATATGGATGCGAGATTTTACCACCATCAATCCTATGAAACCTATTCAGTTTACCTATACCTGGGCTTCCATGTCAAAAAAGAGAAGTCGTGCCGTACAAAAAAGTTTTACAGACTTTGCCAATAAGTACAAAATACAACGCAGCAAAACAAAATACATTTTAGATGGAGGAAACATTGTCGACGATTACCGGGGAAAAGTGATCACTACCAAACGATTTCTAAAAGACAACCGACTCAGCTATGCCAAAGGAAAGCGGGTCTTACAAAAGCTCCTGCATGCCAAGCAAGTAGCCATCTTAGAACCAGATGACGAAATACTCGCTCATTCCGATGGAATGGTGATGTGGTTGGAAGGTAACAAGCTATTGGTCAACGATTATCATCAATTTCCCCAATTGAAAAAGAAAGTATTGCGAGAATTGAAAACTTCTTTCCCTGACTCACAGATCATCCAAGTTCCAGTCTCCTACGCAGACAACAAACTCGGTGAATGGGATGGCATTGAATCCGCTTGTGGGGTAAACTTAAATTCTGTTGTTACGTACAATTACATCTACGTCCCCGTATTTAAAATGAAACACGATAAAAAAGCATTGGCAATTATCAAATCCCACACCCAGAAAACTGTCATCCCGATCCAAGCGAGGAATGTTTGCCCGATGGGTGGGAGTGTTCGTTGTCTCACCTGGCAAGTGATAGGAGAAAACGCCAAACGATTGATTCTACAAGCGAGAAAATAGTTATGAAATTTAAATATGTTCTTATTAGCTTTTTCATTTACTCTTCCTTACAGGCAACCCCTAAACCTTACGATACAGAAGGTTTGGAACTGAGTGTCTATGGCAACTACAACAAAGTAGGAGGAATGTTAGGACAAACAGATATTGTACCATTGTATGCAGAACAGGAAATTCTCAAGTCTTACAATAACGCTTTGACAGAATCACCAGCCTATCCATTGAGCGCCCTTTGGGCAATTTATGACACTCCCTACGAGCTTTGGCAAAAAGAAAAACGGGACTTTTGGGGGAGTCTCTATCCTGCCCCACTAAACTACCCCTTACTATTGGACAGCGTAGATTCTCTCGATGAAATTAACACTGTCTATGGAGAACCCGTTGTTTCTTCTTTGGTCAGCGGAGGTCTCAACTTACGCTACCCGCTAGAGTTTCGCAAATACCACCTATACATCATGCAAAGTGTGGACTACCGTCGTACTAAATTGGGTTTTAACCGAAGTGCCTTTTTACGTGAACCAGACAGAGGACAGTTTGATCTAGA
>JBCCIA010000179.1:0-11217 GCA_039028475.1 Spirochaetota bacterium
CCAGCCATGTAATTTGCTGAGTTGCTTGCTTCATTTCAGGCGTTTTGTTTTTTTTCCCAACCGACTGTGCGTCGGCTGGACGGTTCTGCGGGAAACACTGATCAGAGATCAAATTTTACGTGCGGCCATTGTAAATAGTGATTGTACCGCATTGTTTTGAGGGAAGAACACCAAGGCTCAATGGCCTGTTTGCTTGTGTTGCCACTGCACCATATGGCTTATCTCTAGCTGCCGCACTTGCCGTTTTTGTAGTCTTGCAATCACTCTCGTCTCCTCTTGCTTTGCTACAGGCTGGAGAAGGTGTTGACTACGGTTATCATGAAGCGTCCTAACCACTAGACGATGGCACCACGTGAAGGGTTGATTGTGAGTTGTCCGGGGTTCGAACCCGGGACCCTCTCCTTAAAAGGGAGATGCTCTACCAGCTGAGCTAACAACTCGTAATCAATAAAGACATAATAACTAGACCCTGTCTCTGGTCAATTACTTTTTGTATCTAAGGAGCTATTTTTTTCCTTTTTCTAATATTTTTGCAAGCTCTACCAGCAAGCGTACCCCGTATCCTGTTGGCCCGGAAGCCTGGGTACCAGAACCCTTGGCACGCCAAGCGGTACCAGCAATATCGAGGTGTGCCCATTGGATACCTGAACCTACAAATTTGTAGAGAAACTGCCCAGCTGTTAAAGAACCTGCTGCCCTTCCACCCGGAATATTTCTTATATCGGCGATGTCACTTTTTAGATCTTCCGCATATTCTTCCCAAGCGGGTAGACGCCAGATACGGTCTTCGGAGGTTTTACTCGCCTGTTCTAGCATGTCTACAAAGTCATCCGAATTACTCATCACACCTGCTGCTTCGTGGCCTAAAGCAATGATAATGGCTCCGGTTAGAGTCGCTAAATCGACTAGGTGCGTTGGTTTGTATTTTTCTGAGACATAGGATAACACATCACCTAGCACCAATCGACCCTCTGCATCGGTATTTTGTACTTCAACCGTAGTACCATTATAGGCAGTGTAGACATCTCCAGGTTTGGTAGCTTTGGCATCTGGCATATTCTCAGCCACACCAATTGCCGCTACAACAGGAGTTTTTATACCCAACGCGGCAATGGCACCTATGGCATTGATAGTTGCAGCAGCACCACACATATCATACTTCATTTCGTGCATATCTCCAGGAGGCTTTAAGCTAATTCCACCAGCATCAAAGGTTAACCCTTTTCCGACAATTGCTAACTTGTCGCTTGTTTTGCTTCCTGTAGGGTTGTACTCCAATAAGATCATCTTGGGTTTCTTATCGGAACCGCGGCATACGGAAAGGATTCCGCCAAATTTTCCTTTTATTAGACGATCCTCGTCAAATACGGTAATCTTAAGTTTGTTCTCTTTGGCGATTTCTTTGGAAATAGCGACAAATTCTTCGGGAGTAAAATGGTTTGCAGGCAGGTGTTCAATGACCCGTGTGCTATTGATATAAGGACTAACTTTTTCACCACGTTCGATTCCATGAGAAACTTCTTCTGCTAACTTTTCCGATTTGCAAGTGAAAGTGATCTTACCTGTATCTAGACTTCTCTCTTGGTATGCTTTACTGAGTGTTCGCAATGATGTGGCGCCAATTTCTAAGGAATTGACGATGTGGTAACTAATGATAGAGGCGGGAGCCACTTTTGTGAGAGATTTTTCTAATTGGATTTCTAAACCAACTTTTTTCCACTTCGCAACTTGTTCGCCCAGTTTGATATATATTTTGCCTATCTTACGAATGACAAATTTTTCTTTATTTCCCAAACCCAAGTAAATGGTATTCTTTTTCGGATCGGTGTACTGTTGTCCCAGCTCTGCGGCAAATTGTTCTGTTTTTAGAATCTCTTGCAGGTTTTTGCGATGTGTATCTAAATCTTCTTTGAATACATGGATTACTTTATAGTAGTTTTTTTCGGGGTTTTTGCCAACACCATATTGGAATTTGTTTTTTTCTAACTTCATGCTACTGTTCACCTTGTAAATCTTTTAGAATTTGTTCTACGTGTCCTTTGACTCTGACTTTTGGATAGATTTTTTGTATTTTTAAAGAGGGATCTAAAACAATTGTAGTTCTATGGATTCCCATGATGGTCTTGCCCATAAATTTTTTTTCGCCAAAAACACCGTATTTATCACAGATGGAACCGTCTTCATCTGCAATCAGATCAAAGCTGAGATCATATTTTTTAGTAAACTTTTGGTGCGATGCGACGCTATCTTTGGAAATACCTATGACATTGTAGCCAAGGCTTTTTAATCTTCCCAGGTTGTCGCGGAAGTCACAAGCTTCTGTGGTACATCCGGGTGTATTGTCTCTGGGATAGAAATATAGGACGAGTCCTTTTTCTCCAACGAGATCTTTGAGTTTTACCTTTTTTCCTTCTGTGTTTGTCGAGGTAAAACTAGGGGCTTTTTTTCCTTCTTGTAACAGCATATCATTCCTTTTTTATTTTCCTTTAAATATCGCATTGCGTTTTTCTTCAAGGGATTTTAACGCTTCGCCAAAATCTTCTGTAAGAAAGTTTCTCGCTTGCGATTCCGCTTCTTTTTTAAGAGCAGCTTGTAGGTCTTCCTTATTATAAGTGTTTTGTTTTAGTTCTTGCAGGGCCAATGGTGCTACTTCTGAAAGTTCGATAGCAAACTCCATGGATCTTTTTATAACATCTTCACTAGGGACTGCATCGTTGCAATAGCCCATATCATACATTTCTTTTCCAGTATAGACGTGCGCCATTTGCAAAAGGTTGTTCGCTTTTTGGATGCCAAAGAGTTCCCTGGTGAGAAATGATGCTCCCATTCCTGGATGGATGCCCAAGCGGACAAAATTAAACGAGTATTTGGAAGATTCAGAAAAAATACGGAAATCACAGGCAAATGCCAGGGAAAGAGCGGCTCCGATTGCATGTCCGTTAACTGCTCCAACGACAGGGCAGGCAAGGTTACGGATGGATAGGAAGGAATTGTAAAATTCATACATAAATTTTTTATTTTCTTCTAGGCTCTTTTCACGGAATGATTTTAATAGTTTTAAATCTCCTCCAGAAGAAAATACGTTATTAGCTCCGGTAATGATAACGCAGCGAGGTTTTTCACTAGAACTAGAAATCTTGTGGATTTCTTCTTGGAAGGCTTCTCCCATTTCTCTAGTCATGGAATTTCTAGTTGTTGGATTGTCTAATTTTAAGATTTGGATCTTGCCTGAGTATACATCTACGATTTCTGTTTTTATGAGTCCCATAGTTACTTCCCTTTTTTGATAAAATCCTATTGGTGCAATGGATAGAATCAACAAAAAAAAAGGGATTTGTTTGTTTCCTCTATTTTTCTGTTTCTTCTATGTTGTTTTTCTCCCTTGCCTTTGCACTAGGCAATACTTAGGCTTGACATTCCCTTTATACGAAGAAATAATTTCTGTATGAATCCTATTCTCAATAGTTATGAAAAGAAGCAGCTCGAGTTGCTAGAAGAATGGAAGCTCGCAGAACCCACTCTACTAACACAGAGTATCGCCACTGCTCTTTCTCCCATAAAACGGGTTTCCAAGCATTTGATTCCAGAGTCTGCTATTCGTGGTGTGCTTGACTTTTCTCTCTATTCGGCAAACCGACTCGCAGATTTGGAGGATATCGTACTTAGGGCAGGGGTCACAGAAATAGCACAATTGCAGTATGAAGATTTAGAAATTTGTGATGTTTTAGCTGATGAGTTCCACAAGGAAGCTCTGGCCTATGCCACGGTGGAAGGAGTAGGAGTTGGCCTACTTGGCTTACCCGGTATTGGTATAGATATTCCAGCTATTATCACCCTAGCAATCCGAACTACTTTACGTATAGCCGCTTGCTATGGCTTTTCGCTCCAATCCGTTGAAGATCGGCAATTGTTGCTGGGTATTATGGCTATTTCTGCTGCCAACAATAAAGAAGAAAAGTCAGTAGCCCTTGCAAATGTAGCAAAGATGGCTAGGCAGCGTGTCCCAGAAACCACCCAACAAGTAGCAGAACAAGTCGTTGAAAAAAAACTAGAGGGGCGTACTTCTGTAATTTTGCTGTACAAATTGGCTGAGCAGCTAGCTGTCAATTTGACCCAGCGCAAGTTTCTTCAGGTAGTACCATTGTTAGGAGGAGTTTTGGGAGGTACTGTAAATGCGAGTTATATCAATGATGTTGCTTGGGCAGCGCGCAGAACCTTTCAAGAAAAATGCTTATATGACCAACAAAAATTGTCCTAGAGGTGTTTGGCAAAAACTGGTTTTTGCCGTTTTTGGAATCGTCTTACTTCAAAGTGTAAATGTGGTCCTGTTGCCCTTCCTGTTGCTCCTACCTTACCGATTTTCTGACCTTTTTTGATCTTTTGCTTCTTTTTTACCAGAATTTTGTCTAGATGGCCGTAGCGAGTTTCGTAGCCGAGTTTGTGTTTGATTATGACTAGCTTACCATACCCCCCTTTGCGTTTGGCGAGTATGACCTTACCTGCAGCTGCGGCAAAAACGGGTGTACCTTTTTTGGCTGCTATATCAACACCTCCGTGGAATGTCTTTTTTTTGGTGAAAGGGTCAACGCGCGAGCCGTATTTGGAACTGATCCTTCCGTTGGGCAGCGGGTTGCGAAAAGCGAAGCCATAAAAGAAAGACTTTTCCTTACGGCTTAATGGTTTGCCAAGTACAAAGACTTTGCGGTTTTTTTTGTCGAGTTGAATGCTTGCACGGTTGATGCGCAGCAGAGCTGCTAGCTTTTTTAGGTTTACTTTTTTCTTCGAATGGTAATAACTACCCCGCATATTGGGGATGAGAAGGGACATACCTTTATAGATGTCATGTGGCGAACTGAGTGAATTTACAGATGCTAGTGTTTCGAGATTCGTACCTGTTCGTGCCATAATAAAGAAGAACTTTTCTTTATCTTTTACAATATAGCGGTAATAGCGAAGTGGGTAGGGAGAGTTGCGTTTGCGGAAATTGGAATTTTTGCTATAGCGTAGGTTGTGGAAAATTTCTTTGCGCAGTCTTTTCAGCTTTGTATTTTTGTAATCTAAATTTTTTAATAGAATCGATTTTGCATCTGTGCGAATAGGTAAATAGCATACAAACAAAAGGGAAAATAAGATTCGGCCGAGAAGGAAGCGAACCCCCTTATTTTGACAAAAACTATGGGTATACTTTTGCTGCTTCATAGGATACACTAGAAATATTATGATTGTTCCCTTGGTGATTTTCTTTTGCTAGTCATGCCATTATTCCTATCTGTGGGGAGTATTCAAGAACTCTTTCTCCCAATAGATTTTGTGGGTTGTTATTCTAATCTACGGTTTTTTCCCTGTGAGAATTTATTGCTGACAAGCTAACTAGCTTATTGCAGTTTTACTCTAGGAGCATGGTATGAATTTTAAGAAAGTATTTCTATTTGCCAGTTTCGCTGTAGTTTTTCTGTTATTCATTCTTGCGTTTTTACCAGAGGAAGAGAAAGAAGAGCGAAAAACTAGTACGAAAGAGGAAAGCCCCGAACCTAGAATTCCTGTAGAAGGATCTACTATTTCTCTAGGTTCTCTTTATAAAGATGCTCCACATCCGTTTGATTTAGACCCAAAAGCTGTGTACCAAACCGAAAAGCTGTGGCCCCATCTAAGTACAAGCAAAGCAAGTAAAGAAGATAAAGAAAAGGTTCGCCAGCAGTGGTTGGAATTTGCAAACGAATACCCCGAAAATATCTATATTCCCGATTATGCCAAACAACCCCTTACAGAGGCGGAAACTCAAAAAATCCGCCAAGAAGTTGATTTAGTAGCTGATATAGAAGCCAATTCTGCGGTTACGCGGACACGGGCACGCAGTAGCAAGCCAGGCTCTGAACCTCCGCAGGAACCAGCAAAACCCTCCCTATCGCCAGAGAAACAACGAGCTTATTTTGCTTATAAAATTCGTGAAGTGAAATCCAAAATCCAACTCATAGAATATGCAATCGCCAAGAATCGTTTGGATGAAGTGCAAATGGGAATTGCGAAAAAGGATCTAGAGAATTGGAAAAAACAATTAAAAGAATTGCAAGAAGTTTCAGATCGGGTACCCAAGGCTTAATGAATTTTTCGCTTAAAAAGTTTGCCATAGCAATTGTTTGGGTTTTGTTCTCTTTTTCCTGCAAAGGCCCAGAAAAGCCCCAAGAACTGCCAGTTCCAGTGAAACAAGTTGAACTTCCTCTGGAACAGCTAGTACAAAACTTAGATTCTCCCCAGTGGCGTGACAGGTCTAGTGCAATTCTTACTTTGGCGCGAAAGGGACACAAGCAATCTATTGCAAAGATTCGTATTCTACTAGGTTCTGATAAAAATGCTGCGGTGCGTGGTACTGCTGCTTTGGCATTGGCACGTTTTTCTGATAGGGATTCAGCAGTTCCCATCGCTAAAATGCTAGCAGAAGATAAAGAGGTTGCAAAAGATATTCTTCTCAGTGCCCTAAAAACATTACAAGTAAGAGAAACTGCAAGTTATATTGTCCCTGTATTGAATTATGGCAACCATGTGGAACGTTTACAAGCGGTGGAAGCTCTTGCATCTATCAACAATAAGAGTGTGGCTCCACAAATTTTGCAACTCGCAAAAAAGCATAGTTCTTTGCAGAAGGCCAATACCAGTAAACTCAAAACGTATATCATGGTGTTAGGCAAGTTAGAATATAGGCCGGCCGGTTCTTTTATTATAGAGGTTGCAAAAAAGCAGCCTCCTTCTCCTGCTCTTGCTGCGGCCTATCTCGCACTGGGCCGACTCAAATATTCTTCCGGTTCCGATGTACTGGTAAAAGCCATTGGCAAAAAGTTTGTTAAGGGGAGAGAAAATGCAGTTATTTCTTTGCAGAACCTAGGTGATAGCAAGGTAAATGATGAATTGTACCTCTATTTAAGTTCCTCACAAAAAGAGGTCCAGCAAGCTGCTGCTACTGTCATCGCTTTTTTTCCTAGACGAGCCACTTCACAGAAAATACTCAAATTATTGCAGACTGGTCGAGAAAATGTGATTGGCGTATCTGCGTTTATCCTTGGCCGGCATAAATATACGCTCGCCCGTAAGACTATGGAAACTTTTTTACAGGATAGGCAGAAGCCTTCCCGGGAAGCTTTGGCGACTGCATTGGGGTGGATTGGCAATAGACAAAGTATTCCTATTTTAGAAAGTGTTTTACAAGAAGAAAAGGGAGAAGGACGCTATGGCGCTGCCATTGCTTTAGGAATCATGCGCTCGGAAAAATCTCTTCCGCTTTTAGAAAAAGTAGCTCTTGCTGGTGATTCTAGACTTCGCCAGTTGGCTGTGGAGAGTATGGCCATGCTAGCTTCACCTAAGAGCCTGCCATTTTTACAAGAAATGACCAACAAGTCGCCCAAAATGGCAGTTTTTACATTGACAGCTATCGCATCGATACCTGGTGAAAAATCGCTGCAAGTCTTGCTCACTTTTGCTAAAAGCCAAGATATAGCTGTACAAAGAGCCAGTTTGCAAGCAATTGCACAAAAGAAAGATACAGGTGCTACTGCTACTGTAATCGAGATTTTACGGGTTAGTAAAGGAGAAATAGCGAAAAATGCGATGTTCGCTTTACGGGGCATAACTAAGCAATCTTTTGTGACAAAAAATGAGTGGTTAAACTGGTATAACTCCATAAAAAAGTAGTATTTTTGGAAAATAAACGTCTAATATACATATGACAAATCAAAATAACGAAGGCTTGGAAGGTAGCATGGAAGGACAGGAGGAAGCCGAAGAGTTTTTAAAAACTACCGAAGAGGCGCAAGAAAAGTGGAAACGAGACTGGGAAAAAAAGCAGGAAAAGGAGAAAAAATAACCTGCTATATACTAGAAAAAAGCAATGACATACAAGCTCCTCCTATAGATCTGTCTAGTCTATGGAAGAGAACCAATTGTCAGCTAGTGGAGGGAAATCTCTTTTTAAGATTTCCCTAGTCCATCTTGCTCTTATTTTACTTTCCTCCTTTTTAGCATCCATTTTTAGTAGTTTACTATTATTCAGTTATATAGTGAGTGATAGCAAGTACATACCTAGTGCAAGCCATTTAGAGACTCTCCCCCCCAAAGAAAAAGCAGCTATTCTAAAACAGAACCAGGAAAATATCAAACAACTAGGTGTTGATTTCCAAAAAGAGCCGCAAAAGTACATTGAAAAATACTATGATGGGATTGTAAAACATGCAAATTGGTTGTTGTTTGGGCAGAGTTTCATTTGGGCGGTGTGTTTTCTCCTTCCTGCATATTATTTGCTGAAAAGAAAGATGCAAATTAACATAGAAAGTTTTTCTGAATCCATGCAATGGCAGAATGTTTACCTAGGGATTTTGTACGGCCTCGCTATATTTTTTGCATCTTATATGTTTCTCTCATTTGCCAAGTCAATTGATGTACCTACACAAGCAAACAACTTCCAAAAAATCTTATTTGATGGTCTAAAAGGCAATGCAAGTCTTTTGCTTTGGGGCATTTATGCAGTAGGTTTGTTTACTGGCATTGTAGAAGAATTATTTTTCCGAGGGTATTTATTGAGACATTTTTGGGAAGAAGGCTGGGAGAAGGAGGGTTTACTGTTGACTTCCCTGCTTTTTGGTATGGTGCATTTTGCTGGTGAAGCCTCTTTCTTAGTTCCTACTCTTATGGTGGCAATTGGTTATACTTTGGGTTACCTTTATTTAAAATACCGTACGATCTGGATACCAATTGTTGCACATAGTATTTACAACTCATCTGGTTTGCTATTCGCATATTTCAAAGGGAGTGAATTTTGAAACGATTCCTAGTGACACATTTAAAAAAAAATCCATTTTGTCTCCGAAAGAGCTTTATCTCTTTGTTGTTAATCCCTACATTTTTGATGACAAACCTTTTTGCAGCTGAAACCATTGAGGTAGATGACAATTATGAAGAGGCTAACTTTAAAACTATTAAATTACTAAATCGATTGACAGAGAATAGAGTTGTCAAGCAAGGAAAAACGGCCGGTTTTGATTACCGCTACACCTCAAAATGGTATACTCCTTTTACCTATGATGTTTATGTGGGTAGGTACAAGCAAGATTCACCCAATGCGATTATTCGTGTCGAGGCAGATAAAAGAGGTGAGGAAAAAGCCTATAAGGCCATTCTACAACAAGAGTTTCGCAAAAAGGAACAGCAAGAAACAGAACAAGCCGAAGAGAAAAAGTTACTTGCTTTGCAAGAAAAAAGCCATTTTCTCGGACAAGGTATCAACCTTTTAAGTCCACCTGCTAGCATTATTTATAGCTCTTACAAGTCTCCTGTTTACAATACTTTTGATACTTATTCGCGTTTCACGGTGTATCTGGCTCTAGACCTACTAGTTGCTGGAATTACTGCTGCATATATCAACAATACGACTCGTGGAAAAAGTTTTGAAGAAGATCTCATCCTTAAGAGAGGCCCCACTAGAGCCATGATACAAAACCGTACCGCAGGTTTTTTCTTTGGTAGTTTATTGGTTTTACGGCTTTACCATACTTTAGATGTATACCAGGGAATTGGCAGCCACAATCGTTTTTCGCAACTTTCTTATACATTTCGTTTCTAAAAATTATCATTTAGCGGAGATAGAAGTATTTTGGTTCAATTCCTTTGTTGTAGTTTCTAAAAAGTCTACTGTGGTTTTTAACTGCTCTGATTTTGCAGCAATTGCCTCTGTTAGGCTGTGTATGTCTTGGACGTCGCTGAGGATTTCTTCGCTCTTAGTCTCTTGCAACTGTATAGAGGCTTGCATTTGTTCAGATGATTCTCTTGCACTTTTGCTGCTTAAAAATGTCTTATCTAGGTAGTTTTTTTGGCTCGCAATACTCTCGGTGATGGAAGTAATTTCCTTAACAATATCGCGGATACTAGTGATAATGACTTGGATCGAAGAAACCATATTCCCAATCGTACCACTGCCATTTTTGATAGCAATGTCCATCTCTTGCACTAAATCTTCGATCTGTCGGGCATTTCTACCCGATTTTTCAGCGAGTTTTGAAACTTCGTCTGCCACAACTGCAAAGCCTTGTCCCTCGTCTCCAGCACGGGCAGCTTCAATCGCAGCGTTTAAGGAGAGTAGGTTGGTTTGTTTGGCAAGGCTGTAGATAACGGTAATAATTTTAGAAACCTTTTTAGAAGAATTTTGGATTTGTTGCATTTCCGAGATCGATGCAGTCAATTCTTGTTCTCCCTGTTCTGCAAGTCCTAAAGCGGATTTTCCATCGGCAAAAAGTTTGTTACTGCTGCTCGCTAGCTCTTGCATCAAGCGTTGTAGGTTTTGCATAGAATCAACAGTTTCTTCTGCTAATTTTTTTTGTCTGTGTGAGTTCTCTAAGATATGGTTGAGGGCTGTATCTGATTCTTGTACCGATACATTGATGTGTTCTGTAGTCTTACTTTGTTTTTGGGTCAGTTCGTGGTTTGCATGCACGACTTCTTCAATCGTGTGGTAGATCTCATTCAAATCTTTTGTCGCATTTTGTGTTTTGTACATCATTTGGTTGAGATTTTCTGAATCTGTTCTAGATTTATCTTCAGAAGTTTTGAGTTCATCCAGCATTTCTCTGACGTATTTGGTAATGACTGTTGTGGCAATTCCCATAGCAAAGAGGAAGGAACCAGCAACACACATGGTTTCTAAAACGACAGCATTGGAACCTTGGTTTGCTCCGTTAAAATACAGTAATAGTCCACTGCAAAAAAATAGCAAGGTAGCTGCTAGGCTAGTGACAAAGGTGAAGCGCACTGAAAACCGTAAGGTGGAACCGATAATCAGTAGATAGTAGACACCGTAAAGAACAATATTGTTGACACCTAAATATCTTTGTCTAGGCAAAACATATAAGTAGCCCAGTACTATACAGGCAAACCCGGTAAGTTCTAAAAACATCGCGACGTATTTGGTATAAGATCTATAAGAATTTGTTTTTAAACTAATCGATGAGTAGAGATAAGAAACGGCGTAGAGAGACACACCGGCTATATAGTTTCCAATGATCTGCTTCACATCTGAGCCTACTTGGTAACCTACATATGTTCCAACGGCAAAAACCAAGGTTAAGAAGATGCGTAGATAAATTGCTGCTTTTTCCCCTTTTTTTTCTAACTCAAAGTATGGATCAATTTTTATTTTCATGTATTTATTTGTACTGTACCTGTATTTTTCTTTTCTAA
>JBCCIA010000180.1:0-11154 GCA_039028475.1 Spirochaetota bacterium
AGCAGTTCATGTCAAAGTGAGCTAGCGAAAAGCTGCACGAACTTGGTGCTGGTTGACAGTGAGAACTAGAGCAGTTCACTATGCAGGTAACGCACCATTCGCAGCGCACGAAACTCAAGATCTGCTTTACCATTATCCAATTCGCAGTACGGCTCGCCTATGAAACGAGACAATTTGAAGCCTGCCTAAAATGGATCCAGTTGGACAGAAACCTGGCTTTGGGAGATGCCTTTTTACGCGAGAAAATGGAATGCTTTTACTATCTTAAAAAGTACAAAGAATTCATCTATTTTTTTCGGACAAAGTTTGCCCTTTTAGAATCCCAATACGACTTGCACCTAAAAGCAGGTCTTTCTCTACACGCCTTGGGAAAATACAAAGAATCGGAAGCTATTCTAAACAATATTCCTGAAAAAGCCAACCTACCTTCTTTCAAAGAGAAGAAGAAAGCTATGCAACAGGTAATCGATAACATCCCTGTCTATGAAACAAAATCAACACTTTCCTTTGAAGATCTCAGAGAGCTTGGTTTTGCTTATCTCTTCAATTCACAGTTTAAAAAAGCCGAAGAGGCTTTTAAAAAGGCTGCTGAGACAATAAAATAATTACCCTACACATTTTTAGGCTATTGCGACTTTGCTTAGCTGCGAGTAACTTTCGTACGTCATCTGTGGAAATAGAATAACCTGTTTTATTCTCACCTACCGTATCTAAGGCAACTACAAAGAAAGGGTTACTCCCAACGCGCTTATCTTTCATCGCAAGGACTGGATCTTTAGCATACGCGACAAGTCCTTTGTCAATGGCATAACTACGATTTACATAGTAAGCTGAGAAAAACTCCAAACCTGCATCAGTAACGATCTTGGGCAAGAGAGCAGGTTTTGCACCAGAAAGATGCCTTGCATCGACAATCAAGCCGGTATAACGAACTGGGTACTCTTTCATGTCAAACTCAGGGAAGGATTCCGAACCAAAGGGTATGTCTAAAAAGTTCATAATCCCCTTTGCACCTAGCATAGCTATACGAGACTCTAAAATGACTTCTTCTCCCTTATAGCGTATGTTTAGGTTCTGTGGTTCGAGTAAATAGAAACGGTTGAATTTTTCGCGAAAGGCTTCGTCGAGATCTAGTTTTGAGAGTATGGTATGCTGATCGTCTAAACGTAGAGATTCTACGGCTCGTACCAAACGCAGGGAAGCCTTTTCTCTGGCTGCAATAATGCTTTTACTACGAGCATCAGAGATGTTGTAAGCCGTATACTCTTTGCCATAATCTCTATCATTGGGGTCTACTACAACACGTGATAATTTTTCTTTGACCGTAATGGAGATATTGCCATTTGTCCAATCCACTACAGTACGAAAAAAGTCACGTGTCACATAAGACACAGCAAATGGATAGAGCTGTAAATAAGAGAAAAATACAAAAATCAATACAATATAGCTGGCTAGTTTTTGGTTCATGGCACCCTTCTTACTTAATATTTCGGCAGATTTGCATATTCCTTTTTCAATTCCTTAAAGGAATAAACAATTTTTGCAGGTGGGAGTGAGGCAAGCACCTGTTTGCCATAAAATTTTGTTTTGATACGTGGATCGAGGATAGATACCACACCAATGTCCGTCTTAGAACGAATCAAACGGCCAAAGCCCTGCTTAAAAGTAAGAATAGCATGTGGTAGTTGCAATTCCCGAAATGGGTTGGCCTGCTCTTCCTTTAAAACAGCCATTTTTGCCTCTAAGACAGGTTCACCAGGTGGTTGGAAGGGAATTTTTGTTAGAATCACAGATTTTAATTTATCGCCCTTAACATCGATCCCCTGCCAAAATGTAGAAACTCCAAATAAGACACTATTCTCCGTTTGTAGAAAGGACTCCCGAGCCTTCTCTGCACCTAGGTGGAGTTGGGAAAAAATAGGATACTGGCTCTTTTCTCCAATGGTCTCATACACAGACTTGAGGGACTTATTAGAGGTGAAGAGAACAAAGGCGCTTCCCTCTGTCAACTGCAATAGCATAGGTATAAGTTTGGAAATATCCTCATGAAAGCCGTCGTTGTCAACACTAGGCTCGCGGATATTTTTTGGCAAGTAGACAAGTGAATTCTTTTGGTAATCAAAGGGGGAATCTAATGTGAGTTCACCGATAGCTACATTGCCAATATTGTTTTTAAAAAAGCTGAAGTCATTCTTACCTGAGGAAAGCGTAGCCGATGTAAAAATCAAACTCTCCATTTTGGGAAAAAGTTCATTTTTAATGATCTCTTCTGGATTCATCGGTTGGCCACTAATGTGGTAAAATTGATTTTTGGCCTGTACAGAAGGTGGCTCTACCCAAAAGACGAGGTTCTTATCCTCTTTGACACGAAACTGGTGCAAAGCCTTGCCAAATGCCTCCAAACGACTGGTACACATTTCTAACTCTAAAGCGATTTCTTTTTCGTCTAAATTTTCACTTTCCTTATCGTAATTCTTTAAAGCGGAAGCCAATGCTAAAACCAAATCCGCAAGGGCATCTTCCGCCTTACCTTCGTCAAGGGAGAGCTTCTCGGTAACCCTGAGTGCATTGAAAGTCAAAGGCAGGGCGGCTGTCAGTGCTGCAAAATACCCTTCCGTCGCCTCAGCGGCCTGTGTAGCCAACTTGTGCAACTTTTCTTTGATAGATTCAGAATACAACTTTTCAATGACTCCAGGACGTTTTTTGTCCTTAGAAGTCAAAAACTGTAACAATTTTTTCACATCATCCAAACCTACATCCATACGAAAGGCACGCCCGACGATACTAGGAAAATTATGCGCCTCGTCTAGAATGATCTGGGAAAACTCGGGTAAGATCTTAAATTCACCAGCAATATGACTACATAGAAGGTAATGGTTGACAATCAAAATATGGGCTTTCTTCCACTTCTCTTTTTCTAAAAAATAGTAAGAGGTGGAGAAGTTGGGACACTTTCTTCCCAGGCAATTGTCGGCTTCTCGGGTAATTTTCGACCAAAAGTCTTGGCTGGCAAAACCTTTGTATTCGTAGCGAATGCCAGTCTCGGTATTTCTTTCCCATTCGTAAAAATCTGACAGGTATTCTTGCATTTCAATACCAAAACTACCCGCTTGCACGACTTGGTCAAGTTTGCGCTTGCAAACATAATTTGCCGCTCCAAAGGCAACCTCTGCTACGACTTCTCGGCCAAGAAGTTTTCTGACAAGTGGGATATCCTTCTCCAAGAGCTGGTTTTGCAAAGCCTTCGTTTCGGTAGAAATAACGACAGTCTTACCGTTTCTCAAAGCATACAAAACTGCCGGGATGAGATACGCCATACTTTTACCTACACCAGTACCTGCCTCTACTAAAAGGTGGTCTTGCTGTTCCAAGGCCTTTTCCACAGAGTCTAACATCTGTATTTGCTCATCACGCACTTCAAACTCCTGCCAGACCTTGCCTGCGTTTGCTAAATACTCTGAAGCCTTCTTTACCACGGAAAACATCTTAAAAAAAATTAAGTGCCAAGGCAAGGTAATTTTTCGTCTAATAGTTAGATTTTTCTGGGCTTCTTAGGAGTTTGCAGATAGAGGTATATATATGCAGTACAAACACAAACAGATCGGTTGGCTAACCTATGGCTTATTGGGAAGTATTGATATCGTCATACTCGTTCTTTTAGTTTATTTGAGTAAGACGGAATCGGTTCCCAAGGTCACTATTGCCATTGTCACGGTTGCATTTGTCGTCCTAGCATTAGCAACCTGGTTTTTTAGTTCTCTGACAACAGAAGTCAGTAACGAAAGTGTTACGGCTAAATTTGGTCCAGGATTCATTCGCAAGGAAATTCCCTTTAGCGAAATCAGTGAAGTCTCCGTGGTAAAGAATAAATGGTGGTATGGCTGGGGGATCCGCGTTATCCCTGGTGGTTGGTTACTCAATGTTTCAGGTCTCGACGCTGTAGAGATTAGGCGCAAAGACAAGGGTATCATTAGAATTGGCACAGACGAACCACAAAAATTATTGCAAGCCATCGAAGCCCATTCCGCTCAATACAAACCAGTAGAGTAATTCTTACTAGAGCTACTTTAGTAGAAAATATAGATGACATTTCTCAATCAGATTATAAAAATATACCAAGACAAAGTTGAATGGAGAATACTATGAGAAAGTACCTGATTGTTTTTTTGACAATAATGATAAGTTCCAGTTCCCTTTTGGGCAAAGACTACCAAAAAAAACTACTTGGCAAATGGAAAATCATCGGAATGTACGAGGGCCCTAAAACAATGCTATTGAGCAACATTCCAGGAGGCAGTGCTACCTTTATATTCAATGAAAATGCGAAAGGTAAAATGATACTCAAACAGGGTACTGAGAAAGATGTAATGCAATTCACCTGGAAGATGCTTGGTGATGGTACAATGGAAATGGCAGAACTGGGTAAAAAAGCTGACACCATACATTTTGGCTTTTTTGGCAAGAGAGTACTTCTCATCAAAAACCCAGGCGATACAATCCTATTAGAGAAAATCACTCCATAGAAAAAATAAACTCCCCCAAACCTTAGTTTGCTTGGGGGCTTAGGGACAATCACTACACTTGTAGCGATCTAGGCAGGAATATAAGGAGTTCCACCCTTCTTCAATTGCTTTTCGATAAAACCAGGAGCAAGCCGCGACATAAAACGCAATTGTGAGGATTGCCCAGGAGTAATAAGTTCCTTACCGGATCGAATCCCGTCTAAAGTCGCTTTTGTCAATTCATCTGTAGTCAGAAAGGCGAAACCTTCCCCATCTGCAAACTCATCGGTCATCTCAGTTTTTACCGCAGGTGGTGCCAACTCGATCACTTCCACCAATCCTTCCAACTGCTGGCGTAGGGTAATCGAATAAGAGTGCAAGGCCGCTTTGGTAGCGCAATAGATAGGCATAGCGATAAGAGGAACGAAGGCCAAACCAGAAGATACATTGATAATAGTCCCCTTATTCTTCTTCAATGTATCCATAAAAGCCGAGTTCATACGAATGGGTCCCTTTACATTGATATCTAATTCATAGGTAAGCTTTTCCAAGTCCTCTTCCGAACGTTTTATATTCCGGTATTCCGCAACTCCCGCATTGTTGATGAGAACATTTATTTCTGGATGTGCAGAAATCACCTTATCCGCCAAGGCTTTCACACCTTCGGCAGTACCAACATCTCCTTGGAAGAGTTCCAAATCAGCTACCTTAGCCTTAGCCTCCTGCAACTTTTCCATACGACGCCCACTGATAAGGACTTTGTTGCCCTGTTTGGCAAATGCTTCCGCTAATGAGAGACCAATACCAGTTCCCCCGCCTGTAATAAGAATGGTGTTACCTTGGAGTTTCATATGAACCGCCTTGTATGCTTATGAATTGTATCGGCATAGATTTTACAATGCCTCTGGAAAACATAGTGGAATTGACCGAATGGAGTGTCTATAAGAATTCACTGCTGTATTTTCATCTGAACTTATGATAAAACAAATCGACAAATACTAAGAATGAAATTTCCATTGAAGAAATAAGAATAGGGAAAACTATAGCAGCTCTAGCCAGAGAAGGAGAAACAGTGTATGAAAATATTTTTGCTTGTATTTGTTCTATCTAGCCAAATCCACTTGTCTGCCGAAGAAGTGATCAACTATGACAAAGAATACCAAAGGCAAATCGATAGCTTAAAAAAGCAATTGGATGCCCTGATTAAATTGCGAAACCTGGAAATGGATGACTTAGAATCGCAAATCGAAAAACTCAAACTTAAAAACCAGGGCAACCGCAACCAATACGAAAAAGAAAATATAGAGCTGCAAAAACAATTAAATGCCTGCAAATTAGAACAGCTGGGACAAGAAAAAAAAGTAAACGAACTGAAAAATAAGTTACTGGATTGTGAATTGAAAAACAAACGTACTAACGATAGCAATGAACTACTCAAAGAACAAAACCTAGCCCTACAAATGAAGATAAAACAATTAGAAGAAAGGGAGAACAAACTAAAAGGACTTGTCAGAAAACTATCCGACTATGCACGCAGGAAAAAAGCCAAAGAAAGAAAAATTTATCAACAATACCAAGATTTGCAAAAAGACATTGCCTCTTCTATCAAACCAGAAGAGGGGCGAGCTACCATCCATAAGAATGCAGATCACACCAGGCTCATTATTAATTTGAGTGAAGCTGTTTCTTTCAATTCGGGTTCAGCGGTGATAAAGAAAAAGGCGAAACCACTCCTCGATTCTATTTTTAAAATTATTACCAAATACCCTGATTACCATATCTTTATCGAAGGTCATACCGATAACGTCCCAATTCACTCTGCTCGTATCAAAAACAATTGGGAACTGTCAACAAAGAGAGCCTTGAATGTCCTAGGCTATGCTTTGAAGAAAAACCCAAACCTAGATCCAACCCGGTTTTCCGCTTCTGGCTATGGAGAGTTCCATCCTTTAGATAGGAATACAACAAAAGAAGGGCGAAAGAGAAACCGTAGGGTAGATATCATTGTTATGTACCGATAAAGCAAAATTCGGAAGAATTTAAGAAATATGCTCATTTATTTTGAGTACAATTCTTCCGCGTCTACCTTTCTCCTGCAATCGATCAAAAGCCTGCTGGTACTCTGAAAAGTTATACAAGCTATCGACAAGTACCTGCAATTTTTCTTCTTCCACCCATTTCGCTATTTGGCTTAACTTCTGGTGATTCCCCCTAGGAACAAGTAAGCTCTTTGTCTTTTTTGTCGTGAAATAACTCAGTAAGACATCTAAGATATGCCGATTTGGCTCTGCGGGGATGAAGACTCCTTTTGCAGTAAGAAGGTGTTTGATTTGCGAAAAATTCTTTTTGTTGGATAGGTCAAAAAAAAGATCAAACTTTTGTTTTGACTCTTCCAGCGCTTTATCTCGGTAGTTGAACACTTCATCCGCTCCTAGCTCCGTCAGAAATTTATCTTGCTCAGCTCCCGCTACAGCAGTTACAAACGCTCCCAAAAGTTTTGCAATTTGCACCGCATAAACTCCCAATCCACCAGAAGCTCCATTGATAAGTACATTGCTAGCAGAATTCACCTTTGCAACGTCTTGCAATCCAACTAAAGTTGTCAATGCCCCTAAAGGCAAAGCCGCAGCCTGCTGAAAATGCAAATTCTTTGGCATTAAGGCAATGCAATCTTCATTGATAGAAATATACTCTTGGTGGGTTTTTAGCCCTTTCATCAAATCGACATAACCAAATACCTTGTCATTTTTTTGGAACCTGTTTCCATCTTGCATGACTTCACCCGAAAACTCTAAACCTGTCTTGACAGGATAGTTCCCACCCAATATCTTGAGCCAAAAATCATATTTTCCTTCTATATTTTCCAAATCAGTTGGATTGATAGATGCATAGGCAACTTTGACCAAGACTTCTTTGCTCTTAGGAACTGGTCTTTTCAGACTATCTTGCATAACGACTTTTTGATTTTCTACTACCAATCCTTTCATATTTCCTCCGATAAATAAATTATTGTAATTGAATCAATGACTTGTTATTTTAGAAAAAACATTGATTACTACTACACCAGACACAATAAGTAGCATCCCGATAATTGCTGGTACATCTGGTAGCTGTTTGAAAAAAATGGCAGCAGTTATTCCGACCAGTACGATTCCCATACCAGCCCAGATTGCATAGGCAACGCCCATAGGAATAGTTTTTAAAACAAGCGACAAAAAATAAAACGATGCTCCATAACCTACAATAACAACTAGGCTGGGAATCAGTTTGGTAAACTCTTCCGATGCTTTCATAGAATTCGTTGCGATTACTTCTGCGATAATAGCAATGCTAAGATACAAATACCCCATAATTTTGTTACTCCATTCGCTTGACACCATAGGTCAATTGACCTATGGTGTCAAGCGCTTTTTAAAGAGAAAGAGGTTTTTCGCAAAACAAAAAAACTATTGCGGTTTCCAATCCTCCTAGTTGCTTTTGTAGAAAGGAGTTTTCTTGCAACAAAAATCAGATCATCCCCAAAATAGCAAAGTAGAGCTCATTTTTTCGAATGCATTAGAGATTTTAAAGGAGTCAGGCATCGAAGGATTGTCTATGCGTAAGCTATCCGAAAAATCAAAAATGTCACTGAGCAACCTACAATACTATTTTAAAACGCGGGAGCTGCTATTGGCAGGCTTGTTAGAATCTTTTCTACAAACTTGTCGAGAAAGTTTACAGGAGAACTTTGCTAAATTGCAAGGAAGCCCAGAAGACAAATTGCAACAATTGCTTACTATCTCACTAAACGACGAGACATGGGAAGACTGGTACAAAATTTTTGTCGAACTTTGGGCTTTGTCGAAAAGAAACCAAACAATCAAAACTATGTTAGACAAATACTACCGTGACTACTTTGATTTAATCGTAGAGTTGGCAAAAACGCTACCAGTAAAAGATCAATTTAACGATGTATCCATCACAAGAGCAACAGCTATTATAATACCGCTCTTAGAAGGGTACTATATTACCAAAGATGCCATTCCTTTTGACAATGCAGAAATGGCAGATCTTATCGCTAAAGTGCTTATGCATACTATTAGGGGCAATTCTTTCTCTGAAAAATAGTCTTTGACTAAGCAAATTCCATTCGCGAGTAAGACATCCAAAACTAATGTTTACTTCAAATCACCCTGCAAACCCTCCATTCTTTTCCACAAGGCCACAATCTTTAACTCTTCCATTGTGGCTCGACGGTTGGCAAGTCCCCTAATCTGTTGTATCTTGCGTGATTTAGGAATCACTTCCAAAGTCAAAACACGCAAACCATTGCAACGAAGACTCCAAATGCTTGTTTTCCCATTGAGACAACTGCTGAGATAAGAAGATACGCAGTGGTGCATAGCTTTGCCTTCTTGGTACAACTCATCACTACTGAGAACTTCTGTAATTGTCCAAAGGGCGCCCTCCTTTTCTGCTATATATTCAAAAGCCTCCATTCCTGTAGCCTTCCATTTCACTGCATTGCAAAAATGGAACATTTGCCTCGGCGAATACCTAAGAGATTCATGCCAAGCCTGCATAGCTTTGCGTAAACTGTCCAGCTTACGACCTTTCAAGGAAAAGTTAGCTTGCCAATGTTGCCATTGCGACTTTGCCTCGTACTTCGCAAAATTGATATAATCCACCAAAGGGCCTACCTCTGCCATTTTTATTGCTGCCTGGTGGTTCGCAAAATACAAGATTACACTCTGGTGAAACTCGTCTCTTTCAGGCAGAAGCCCTAGATTCGAATCTAAGATTTCTCTTGCAAGTGATTCATTCCCACCTAGCCCACGAACCTGTGCCCAACGCAGCGCTTGCATAAAAGTCAAATGCCCAGGTGAATCCAAGAAAAACCTTTCCATTTTTCGCGCAAGAGACAGCGGAGGATTTAACTTTCTTAACGACATACCACAGGAAACTTGGGTATAGAGTGTCTGTAATTGCATACTTTCGCTGCTAAAGGCTTCTGTCCAAATACTTGTCATTGCCAATGGGACTTGGTATTTACCTAGAGCAAACCTGAGTAAAGATTCTAGTACGACTCTCTTGCTACCATACAGGCCAGGCCACTCTAGTGGACTTTGCAAATGTAAGTCTTTGCGTAGTACTAAATTTTTGATAGCCATAAGAAAAAGTTTTGCTTCTGTCAGTGTAGTATAACGAGCCCCCTCTTCTACTTGCAATAGGTCAGAACACTCAGATATATGCACAAGCAAACGCTTTAGCAACTTGCGATTTTTCTTATTGTGGCCAAGTGTTCCAAAGTGATCGGCGATTTCATTTTGTAGGAATAGATCTGCGAAGATCCCCTGTTTCTGTGATGTCATAACTTCCTCCTAGCAAACTGCTGGGTAAGAACAACATAAGCCAAATTGGCTTACAACACTACAATTGCAGAGAAATTATAAGAGCCTGTCTGAAAACACTACTACAGGCTCTTGCAGCTTAACTTATGAGTAAGAATATACTTATTTTAAGACACGCTGTAAGTCTTTTTATATATTACATAACAAAACTAGATGTGTTTAAAAATTAGAATGGTATATTAAGAGAAACTCTCTGCAATTGCGAGATTTGCTATTTAGGAATGGAAGTCTTGCATGACCCTACTAGCATTGCAAATATTTGCAAAGTTGTCAAGCAAAAAAGTAATAATTTCGTAAGTTACTTATCATTTCGTAATAGAGAAGTAATACAAAACAGTACAATGGAAACATGCAAAATCACACATCTGCCCTAGTAGTGGAAGGGGGAGCCATGCGCAGTGTCTTTTCTGCTGGGATTCTGGATGGATTTTTGGAAAAAAAGTTTAACCCTTTTGGGCAATACTTTGGGGTATCTGCAGGGGCAGGAAACATTGCCTTCTTTCTTGCAGGGGCAAAAGGGAAAAGTATCCAATTTTTTACTGATCTTGCCTACAGCCGTGAGTTCATCGATCTGAAACGTTTCTTAACTGGTGGACATTTACTCGATTTAGATTGGTTATTTGAACAGGTCAGGCAAAGAAATATGCTAGATATGCACGCTGTTGTGGCAAGTGAGAAACATTTTTTTATCTGTATCACAGAAGTTTCGAGTGGAAAGGCGTTATACGTTCGTCCTACTTTTGCAACTTTACTTGATTTGATCAAGGCGTCCACTGCTCTACCCGTTATCTACCGTGGTTTTCCTCCAGTTGCAGGCAAGCCTATGACAGATGGAGGTGTTGCAGACGGTATCCCCATAGAAAAAGCGATTGCCTTAGGAGCCACAAAAATCCTTGTAATTCGTGCAAGACCCTATTCCTATCAGAAAAAGGATACACTCTGGCATAAATTAATTCGTAGCAAGGTAAGAAATTTACCAAAGTTACACCATGCATTGCAAAGCAGAGTGGAAAAATTTGAGAAAACCATTGCCCTAATTCGCAAGCCACCACAGGGAGTAAAGGTTATAGAAGTTTGCCCACCGGAGTCATTTTCTATTGGTAGATTCAGCAAAAACCGTAACAAACTTCTACAAGGCTACCAATTTGGTAAAAATCGAGCAGATGAAATCATACAGAAATGGCAGAGTTAAAAACAAAAACTTATAATTTCGTTTCTTGTGTAGACAACAGACCAATTCAATTACCTATTTCTTTTTTAGG
>JBCCIA010000181.1:0-11146 GCA_039028475.1 Spirochaetota bacterium
CTCCGCGCCGAGGTGGCCGCATGCGTTTGGCGCAGAGCAGGCAGCAGACGCTGGTGCCGCACAGCAGCCAACGGCCTTGGGGGAGTAACAGGCCGGCGGCACGATGGGCCAATAAGCCACACGCGTGCCTAACGCATGCATAGATTGCTTTTATATATAGCGATCACTATATTACTATAAATTTACAAAAGGAGGTTCAATATGAACCAGTTACTCATAATTCTCATAACAGGTAGCATTGCAGCCTGTAGCTCAACAACAGTTTTAAAACCTAATACGGGTGCTCCGCAAATAGAAATGAAATCATTTGTAAAGGAACATTGGTCAGAAACAGAAAAGGCTAACGCGGCAATTGTAGTCGACTTTGTCAATCATATCATGAACCGGCATGACTTTGCATACATTCGCAAAAAATACGGCAGCAACAAGTATGTTCAGCATAACAGAAACGCTCCTGATGGGATCGAAGGAGTCATTGCCTTTGTCTCTGGGGTATCAAAAGATTATCCCGATTTTTCCTATGACGTGAAACAGATCATTGTTGACAACGATTTAGTAATGTTTCATTCCCATGCCACACTGAAAAAGTCACACCGAGGTGATGACAGCAGCGGACTCAATATCAAAGATACTTGGCGTATCAAAGATGGAGAAATCGTAGAACATTGGGATGCCATCCAGCCTATGGATTTCACGATGCGCTTATTGGTGCTGATGGAAGGTGGTTCGGTAAAGAACCAGAATGGAGTTTATAGAAGCCAAAAAAAATAAACTCTGGCTTTTTAACCTACAATCTGACCCTGCACACCTCGTCCCACCACAGGATAGAGCCGGGCAAAACTCGGCTCCTCCCATTGGTATAAAGCATTAAATTATCTAGCAAGTATACTAGAATGTAATATTGACTTGCAAAATAAACTATGTAATGGATCTTTTGCTACAAAATGCGATAGTTGAGCAAAAAGTAGTATTCAATGAGTAATGATCATTCTAAAGATAAGAGCTATGACGTTATCATAGTGGGAGCAGGTCCTGCCGGATTGGGAGTGGGAATTTTGCTACAGCAACTCGGAATATCTTATGCTATTCTGGAAAAATCTTCTATTGGTGCTTCGTTCCGCAAGTGGCCCAAAGAAACTCGATTTATATCTCCTTCCTTTACAGGTAATTTTTTTCAAATGCCTGATTTAAATGCTATCACACCAAACACTTCTCCTGCATTTGAGCTTTTAACGGAACACCCTACTGGAGAAGAGTATGCAGAACACCTGCAAACCGTTTCTGAGCATTTCCAGTTGGTTATAGAAACGAATATAGAAGTCAAAAATATAGAAGATAAAAATGATATCTTCCTTGTAAATACCAATGGCAAAACATACGAATGTAAAACTATTGTATGGGCCGCAGGAGAGTACCAATATCCTATAACAGATTGCTTTGAAGGAGAAGACCTTTGCTTACATTACTCTGAGGTTGGCTCTTTTTCAGATATACAAGGTGAAGAAAGCGTTGTGATTGGCGCCTATGAATCCGGGTTTGATGCAGCGATCAATCTGGTAAAATTGGGCAAAAAGGTCACACTCATTGATGATTTCCAGTTTTTAGAATGGATAAATAGCGATTCCAGTTATTCACTTTCCCCTTATACCCGAGATAGGATCGAGGATGTCTTAGATGATATTACATATCACAAAGAAACAGTGGTAGAAAAAGTGGAATTTGACAATGGTAAGTACGTTATCCAAACAGATACTGGCAAAACACTTAGCTCAGACAATAAACCTATCAATTGTACAGGGTTTGATACCAGCCTTATACTTGTAGAGGATTTATTTGATTTTGATGATGGCTACCCATTATTGACAAGTTTTGATGAATCTCGGAAAACAAAAAACTTATTCTTAGTAGGACCGCAAGTGAAACACGGCAACGCCCTATTCTGCTTCATCTATAAATACAGACAACGGTTCGCAATTGTAGCTGAAAAGATTGCAAAACAAATGAAAGTTCCTGAGGAAGAAATAGAAAAGATTCTACTTCCATACAAAAACAATAATTTTTATTTGGATGATCTAGACTGTTGTGAAGGTGAATGTGTTTGTTAGTAATTAGTTACAGATAGGTACTCAAGAGACTAGTGATACCTAATATAGTGGCTATTGTCATAGTTAAATTCCTTGTGAATTTCAGGATGAAGTGCACAGGCTAGTATTTCAGCACTTTCCACAAGTCTGGGTCCAGGACGGTTGAAATAAGCATTTCCATCGATAATATAAACTTCACCATTTTGGACTGCAGGGATTCTGCTCATACTTTCTTGTTGCAAAAATCTATCAATTTCATGCAGCGACTGTTCAATCTTAAATCCGCAGGGCGCCACAATTACTGTATCAGCTTGGCATTGTATAACCTTTTCTAAAGAAATGGGGCCGGTAGGTGAATTGGCCTTACCTAACAAAGGTTCTCCACCAGCTATCTTTACTAAATGAGGAGTCCAATGACCAGCAATCATAGGAGGGTGCATCCATTCGACCATAACAGTCCTTTTAGGAACAAATTTAGAAACTTTTTTTGTAAGATCCAATAACCGGTTTTGCAGTTTCTCGCTTTCCTCATTAAAAACTTCCATTCGATTTGTCATACTGGCCACCCTTTCGATATCCTCCAGTACATCTTGGAAGGAAAGTGGAGAAAGAGAAACTATCTTTGCCTGGTTGCCTAAAGTTTTATGCACTGCTGCTTCTACTTCTTGGAAAGAAACAGCACACACATCACAGACATCTTGGGTGATAATGAGATCCGGTTGCAATTCCTGTAATTTTTCTTCATCCACTTGGTAAACACTCAGACTCTGTTCTACCAGCCTTGAGACATCCTGGTGGATAATTTCAGAACTCTTACTGGGATCGATTTTTGGAGAAGTGAGTTTTGGTAAGTGCTCTAAACCATGCGGATAATCACATTCATGGGATATACCTACGATATGCTCTTTTAATCCCAATAAAGCACAAATTTCAGTGGCACTGGGCAATAAAGTTACGATTCTCATATTTAGATAGGATTCATTTGTCACGATATTTTGCAAATCAATATAAGACGTTGTGCGAAAACAAAACGGTAGACTCTTGCAACTTACATTTTACATAAGAATAGACATGTTTTAGGACACGCTATAAATAAACTAGACTTTTAGCAAGAGAAGAAAATGGAATCGACATAAATAGAGTAGTTCAGAAATTGAACCTAAAGCCTGTATAAAAAGCAGGTTGGTTGGTAAACGAAGGAGTACATATGTTAAAACCAGAGGTTGCAAAAGCACTCAATGAACAGGTCGGTCGTGAGTTTGGATCGGCCTATATCTATCTAGCTATGTCTTTACGCTGTAGCTCACTGGGTCTAAACGGTGCCGCGAATTGGTTTCGTGTGCAATTCCAAGAAGAGATGGCTCATGTGGATAAGTTTTGCAAGTACATAACCGATCAAGGCGCGGATGTCGTTCTAGGTAGCATCGATCAGCCAAAAAACGATTATAACGATTTACTGGAAATGTTCGAAGCCACTCTGGAACATGAACAATATATTACGTCCAGTATCAACAATTTGGTAAAAGTCGCAAGGGAAAATAATGATTATGCCACAGAGGTATTTCTACAATGGTACATTACCGAACAGGTCGAGGAAGAAGCAAATGATTCCGATATTATTTCCCGCCTCAAGTTGATTGGCGACAATGGTTCCAGTCTTTTCTTGATTGATAAAGATTTGGCTAGCCGCGTTTTTATGCCACCAACAACCCAATGATCGGATTGCGTCTTAGAATAAAGGGAATACAGCATCTGAAATCACTTTTCTAGTATACTTGGATACTCTGTTAACAAGCTAAACGGAGTATCCTAATTTAGAAATTTTGGGTGCAACACATCGGCTAAAAAAACTAGTTGAATGACTTGGAATCTAAATCTAACATTTTGCGAATGGATCTTTCGATCTGGCCACCGCAATAGAGTTGTCCATACTTGCGTGTTTGCTCTTTTATAAATTTTTGAATATTGGGCCTTTCCCCTACTCTTTTACAAAGTGAGAAAAGATACGGTGCATGTTGTTCAAAGTCACCCTTTAGATCTGGTAAACATTGAGTCATCATTCCAAATAGGGCATAAACAATCAAATCTGCTGTACTTATATCCATACTACTCAGCATGTAGCCTTTATTTTCTCGGAGACCGAATTTTTTTCCAGTTTCTTCAAAAATTTCAAACCACTTCCTTAACCTCTTTGTTCTAAATAGTTTCCATGTTTCATGATCCCACATCATTGTACCATTTAGGTTGGTAATCTCTGCAAGAACATCATTGCTGTCTAGAATTAACTTCAAACATACAGCAGAACGATAGGGATCCTCGACTAAATGATAGCCCAGCTTTTGTGAAAGGTACATTACAATAGATGGCATTTGGCTTAAGAAAACATCATTTCGCAAATCATGGAGAAAGGGTGGAGCCATAGCCGGTAATACCTGCTTGCCAACAGGCATTGTTTTGATGTTAATAATTTCCTCGGGGCTACTTTCGATATACTTCTGGTTCGCATCTTCTAAAATAAGACGAATAAAGTTACCGCGAAAGGGAATACGCCAGTAATATAACTTATAATCCATTCTCTTTTCCTTCCGTTCTCTTTAAGATATTTTTACTTCCAGACACGCTGTAAAGTAAGAAAATTCCCCAAAAAGTCCCTCAAAGTTTGCAATTCCTTCTATACTTATTTGCCTACTATTTCCCTTAAATAATAATTTGACCTTCCAGGGTCTTCCATAGGTGTCAAATGGGCCGATTCAGAAATATAGGATGGGTAATTTTCAGGTATTCTGACATAGTCGTGCCGACCGATAATAAAAAATGCAGGGACCGTTATCTTACCGAGCATATGATAGCTGTCCTGTACAGACATGATAACTTCTGCATCTGTCTTGGTGATGGTCCTTTTATCCATTGGACCCATTACACCATAGAGGTATTTTTTCAGTTCAGGGTTAATCTTATAATTTTCCTTGTAATAAAAAGTTTTAGCTACCTGACTCATATAAAAACCTCTCATTCCCAAAAAAATGTGATTTATTTTCCATCTCCTAAGATCCGTTTTAGATAAGGAGCGAGTTGGCATATTGAAGAGGATAACTTTTTCAAAATACTCAGGACTTTTGATAAACGCTCTCATGATAGTCATACTCCCCCAGGAGTGGCCAACAGCAATAACCTTCTGCAAACCCAGGTTTTGAATAATTTCAACCAGCATGTCGGCACAATCATAGAGAGTCCAGTTTTCATCGACTTGCATAGAATCCGCATGCATAGGCATATCCAGCAGAATTATAGGATGATTTGTAGTTAGCATTTGTGTTGTTGCCATAATAAATCCTAATAAAAAGATAATAGTTTTGCTCTATGGACCTAAAATCACTACTAAAAAGTTCTATTTTAAACTTGATCGCAAAACTCGAAGAATCATCTTAAGCATAAGAATCGTATCAAGAATATTCCAGTATATAACGATGAGAGTAAAGATCTAAAAAAAGAAGAACTCAATGAAAAAAGCACTAAAAATTATATCTATTGCTATATTCTCTCTTCTTCTCTCTATGCTTACCAGCTATTATTATACCCGATCTGGTTTACAAGAAATGAACCAAGAAGCACGAAAAGAAATAAAACGAAATTTTGCCAAGCTAACAGAAGGAACCATTGCCTATCACTGGTTAGGCGAGGAAACAGGAGAAGTGGTTGTTCTAGTACATGGTTTTTCCATCCCAGGTTTTGTCTTTGATAAAAATGTTCCGGCATTGGTAGAAGCAGGTTACCGCGTGCTGGTGTTCGATCACTTCGGCCGTGGTGATTCGGACCGTCCTGCTAAAGTTTATAACGAAGATTTTTATGACAGGGAACTCTTGCAACTTTTCCATAAATTAAACATTGAAAAACCAGTAAACTTGGTAGGTTACTCTATGGGAGGGGGGATTGCTACAGTTTTTGCTGCCCGTCATCCCGAACGTGTAAAAAAATTAGCCCTAATTGCGCCTGCTGGTTTCTTACCGCCACCTCCTTTTTTACAAAAACTTCTGTTTGTTCCCTATTTAGGAGAATGGCTTATAACAGTCATCGCTCCGAAAATGATGTTACATGACTTTGCTAAGGAGTACAAAAAAGGTTATATAAGCAAATCGATGTTGGATTCACATACAAAACAAATGGGCTACAAAGGATACACCCACGCTCTCTTATCCTCCGCACGTAATTTTCCCATGAGAACCCTAAAGCCAGAATACGACAAACTCGGAAAACAAGTAATGCCCAAACTATTGATCTGGGGTACTAAAGATGAGGTAGTTCCTTATATGGCAGATAAAGTCAGATCTTCCGTACCAAAAATCAAACTAATTGATATCAAAGAGGGGAAACATTCTATTGTCTACTCACGATCTAGAGAAGTAAACCAGGCTCTGTTAGATTTTTTTGCAAGATAGAAGATTTACCAGAAGCTATAATTACTGTATGAAAAAAATCCTACTCACAACCTGACTTCAAAGATAACAACCTTACCGTCTTCCTGCCCAACTGCAAACCGGTTCCCCTTACACCAGCGTAAACAACTCGCAGCAGAGGTAAGGACACTCGCGCCAATCACCTTATTATGCTGCATAGGTTCCCATACAAAAACCAGTGAGTCAACATCTGTAGATACTAAAAGTTCCCCATCGGACTGAAAAGCTATCTGGGTCAACTTGTTTGGATGGGCTTCATAAAGCTTTGGTTGCCGCCCTTCTGGTCCATCTCCGCTACAATCCCACAAGCAAATCGTACCACCACCGCTGGTTGCTAGCCATTGCCCGCTGGGGTCCCAACTCAATTCCTGAACCTTGCTGGGAAAGCCCTCCATTTGGGAATCGTCGCCAGATTCTACATACCAGAAATGCACCGATGCGTCTTGCTCACCGGTTGCTATGAACTTCGAATCAGGACTCCATGCCAATGCCAGACTTGATCCATTCCAATAATACTTGCGCGGATACTGCTTTATACCTGGTTCATGTAAGGTAACCCCGTGGTAAGCGGCCGCAGCTAATTTGCTTCCCTCAGAATTCCAAGCCAGATCAGCGATGGTACTGGAATGTCTGGAAGATTCGTAAAACACCTCACGTTTTTCATTCCATACCTTGAGATGTTTCCCCGCTGCACTTGCGAGCACATTGCTATTCGGATTGTAAGAGACCTTAGAAACCCAAGAACTACCGGCTTCGAGAGAATCGAGCTCTTGCCCTGAATTCCCATCCCAAATTTTGACAAGTCCATCATGACCGGCTGTTGCAAACTCAGCTCCATCACAGCGCCAAGATAAAGAATTACCTCCTCCAGCATGTTGTCCCATAAGCCTGGACTGTGCTGAAGTAGTGGGAGTAGCAATTAGGAACACCTCACCTTCCACAGTAATTGCGGCTAACCTAGTAGTATCAGGAGACCATGCGAGATCGATGATATAGTCGTCTAACACCACATGTGATAGCTCTGTAAGTAACTCCCTATTTAACAGGGAAAAATCTACGTCAGACATGCATTGAATGCCCTATGGAGTGCTTCACGGTTTAGATTGCGGCCAATAAATATCAGCGAGTTACATTTTTCCCCTTCACGCCATGGTCTATCCAAATAACCGGTGAACAGCATATGCATACCTTGGAATACATACCGCTCCTTTGCACCCGCAAACGATAGTATACCTTTCATGCGAAAGATATCTGGACCTTGGTTGGCGAGAAGGTCACTGAGCCAACTCTGAAACTTTTTCAGATCTAAGTCGCCAGGTGTGTTGATTCCCACGGAAGTTACTTCTTCGTCATGCTCGTGATCCGGCTTGTATTCACGAGTAAACTTAGCTTCGATACGTTCCCCTCCCTGCTTGCAAACAAAAGCCTCAAACTCATCGGGATAGTGTTCTGTAAACAATACATAGGAACCTGCCTTTGGCACACGTAGTATGTATGTAAGAGAATCACCTGCGAGATTGATTTGACTTAGCTGTTCTCCTGGCTCGATGACAGCTCCAGTTTCTAGGGCGACTTTCTCGTCAGAGAATACTAAAACTGCCTTTTCAACCGTATCACGCATGGCAGTCTCACTTGTTTCTTTTGCAGAACGAAAATTCAAATCCATCGCTGGGTCTGGTCCAGGCTTTAAAACAAGATGATAATCACCTGCTTGGAGTTCGAACAAACCACTCCACTCAAAGGGATACTCAGGTTCTAGAAATTTGGGGTCTACTTCCAAAGCACGATCTAGATCAAATCCGCCTAGGTTGAGAACTCTATCCATATCCACACTTGCATCCTGCGTACGGTAAATCTTAGCAGCCGAGTTCATCGAGTGGATACGAGCTTCCAACTGATCGAGTTCTGCCGACGAAACCAGATCTACCTTATTGAGTAAAATCACGTCGGCAAATGCAATCTGCTCCTTAACTTCATCGCTATCATCTATATGCAAGAGTACATGCTTTGCATCAACGAGTGTAACGATACCATCCAGGCTTAGTACAGCGCGAAGTTCATCATCCATAAAGAATGTCTGGGCAACAGGCCCTGGATCGGCCATTCCGGTTGTTTCAATCATTATATGATCAAACTTGCCACGACGTTTCATCAGATTGCCAAGGATTCGGATCAAATCTCCTCGCACAGTGCAGCAAATGCAACCATTGTTCATCTCGAAAATCTCTTCTTCCGCTCCGATCACTAGGTCATTATCAACACCAATCTCACCAAACTCATTTTCGATTACGGCAATCCGTTTGCCATGGTTTTCTGACAAGATGCGATTGAGTAGCGTAGTTTTGCCGGAACCTAAAAAGCCGGTGAGAACTGTTACAGGAATCGTATTTTCGGTCATTTCTTTTCCCTATTTCTAGTAGTTTTTACAATACAATCCAAATGCAACTAAGTTGCAAGTTGGTTTTCTATTTCATTCTACGGTTTCTTGCTAGAGAAAATTGCAATTTTATTTCCATTGACAATTTATAGACAATAGAGTAAAATTACAAAAAATGAAAGATAAGCTCTTAAATGGCCTGCATTTTTTATTTGGTAACCCCAAACTCAACCCTATCGAACACCGCCTTTTTAATACGATTAGCCTTACCAATGGTACTATCAATGTCATCGGTTCTTTTGCAACTTTCTATTTGCCCAATGCACAAACTGTTTTTTTGGTAAACTTTACTTCAGGACTGCTCTTCCTACTTATGTACTACCTTTCTCGCTTCCGCGATATGCATTGGCAACTCTATTGGCCCTTTATCCTTACCACGGTAGTGTTTGTTTTGGGTAACTCTATTTTAGACGGTGGCAGTATGGGAGGAACCCACTACTATTTCATTCCAGCCATTGCCATCGCTGTAATCCTTGCAATGAAGGTGAGAACAGGTGTTCAGGCTTCTATCCTTGTAATTATTGCTACTGCTGCTCTATTTGGCATAGAAGCCTTTCAAAACGATTGGATAACACCTCTAAACCAAAAGCAAAGGTTTGAAGATGTCGTCGGCAATCTCATTTTTGTACAAATTCTAACTTCGGCTTTGATTATTATTTTAGAACATAATCTAAACCAGGAAAGGAAAAAATCTGATAACCTTCTTTTGAACATTCTACCGTTGCAAATTGCTGAAGAACTCAAAAAAATGGACTCTGTAGAACCCCAACATTATGAACATGCCAGTGTATTATTTACTGACGTGAAGGGTTTCACTGGTATTTCAGAAAAAATGAGTGTAGTAGAGCTAGTCAAGGAGCTAGATACCATGTTTCGCAACTTTGATAAGATCTCTAAAAAATACAATATCGAGAAAATAAAAACTATTGGTGACGCCTATATGGCAGCAGGTGGAATTCCGGAAAAAAATACTAGCCACCCGATAGACACAATTTTGGCAGGCTTAGAGATCCAAAGGTTTATGAGGGATATGGGAGCAGAAGAAGCGGCCAGTGGTTTGCCAGAATGGGAGATCCGTTTGGGAATCCATACCGGAACCATTATTGCTGGAGTTGTTGGGGAACAGAAATTTGCCTATGATATTTGGGGAGATACTGTCAATACGGCAAGTCGAATGGAATCATCTGGAAGTCCAGGTAAGGTGAATGTTTCAGCAGCAACGAAAGAACTGGCCAGTGAATTTTTTTCTTTTGAACCACGTGGTAAGATCCAAGCAAAGAATAAAGGGGAAATCGAGATGTTTTTTGTCATAGGTCTGTTACCAGAACTTTCGCAAAACCAAGAGGGGCTTGTTCCTAATGAAGCATTCCACAAACTCTATGCACAAAAGTTCCCAGATTCTCTTGGGAAAAAAGGATGGTAAGGATTTTTAAAAGGAAAAAATCTGTCCATATGCAAATAGGCAAACAATTCCAGTTTTTATTCTTGGTATTTTTCTCTTTCTTTTTTACCTTTTGCCATGCTTCCAGCAAAGAAACAGCAACTATTGAAACAAAGTTTGGTAAAATCCAAATACGCTTTTTTGCAAAAATTGCCCCCAAACATGTTGCCAGCTTCAAACATCTGGCTCGTAAAGGTTTCTATAATGGTACAACTTTCCACCGTGTGATACCTGGTTTTATGATCCAAGGTGGCGATCCGAAGTCTAAAGACGCGAACAAGCGAGGGGAACATGGTACAGGAGGCCCTGGGTATACCTTACATGCAGAGTTCTCCAATAAAAAGCACAGACGTGGGATCTTATCTGCGGCTCGTGGACCAAGTCCTAACAGTGCTGGTTCGCAATTCTTTATCTGTGTCCAGGATTCTTTTTTCCTAGATAAAAAGTACACCGTATTTGGAGAAGTTATATCAGGTATGGATGTCGTTGATAAGATTGTAGCTGCGGCGAGAGATGGCATGGACAACCCGCTCCAACGTATAGAAATGAAGGTGAGTATACAAAAATAATCTCCGTTTTGGTTAGCTTAGGTAAGTATAGATACTATGAATCCACAAAAAAAAGAAAAAGTCCTCACTTTGGAGAAAAATAAATACGAGATCTTCTCCTTTATAACATTTCTTCTCTTCATACTTTCTTTGATGGTCTATATGATGTGGAGCTTTCTTAC
>JBCCIA010000182.1:0-11105 GCA_039028475.1 Spirochaetota bacterium
CAGTAGTACCTGTCCCGTTGTGGTTTTTGTCTGATTTCCCATGCACAAAAACGTAGATAGTTTTTGCAGAAAGAGAACCTGTTAAAAGCACCATAGAAGCCATAAGGCCAATCATTTTTTTCATAGTAAAGTTTTTCATTTTATTGCTCCGTTTTCAGTTACTAAAGATGTTTCCTTATCTTTATGTATATTAGTATACGACTATTTTAGCAGAACTGCAAGGATTCTGGGATGAATGGTTGTATTGGGGGATGAGTCGTTAAAAAAAAGAAAAAACTCGACTCTTGCCAGCCGAGTTTTCTTTTCAGAGAACTGTGTTTGTTGGATTAAGCTTTAGAGTTTATCTCCATCCATCGTTTTTTACTTGAGAGTGGTTTTCCTTGAGTCCTTTGGAAGAAAGAGAAGGAGCTCTTCTGTGGCCACTGAATTGTTTGTAAGTTTTTGTAGAACGGAAAGGCCAAATTCCTACTTTTTTCTTAAAGGTACTTTGGCATCTGTTCATTCCACCTGCTTTGTTATACCCACAAGCAGAGTGGAAGGCTACTGCATAATCATCTTCACCGGGAAGGATTAGGGAAGCTCCAAACATTCCTTTGTAACCAGGAACGTGAGATACAGTAACACCAGCAGTGTCGTTGTGGTTGAAGGAATATCTTGCAGTGTTAACGATTAAGGATTTGTCCATTGCGTTACCGCCAAAGCCAAAAGTAATTCCGTTCAATGCACTTGCAAGTTCAGAACCACCAGAAGCTGCAGCCAAAGCTGTAACACCGGAGATTTTGTAACCTCTTCTACTTGCACTACTGCCTAATTTGTCTAACCAATATTCCGTTGCATAACAACCAGCACTATGGCAGATGATTTTGCAAGTATCAGCACCTTTACATCTTTGGTTCATTACAGTAGTTAGATTGGTTTGTGCTCTTGCCGAACCATAGGTTCTTGGGTCCGTTTTTCCGTTGTAGCCAACAAAATACTTAGTTCCGCTCACTGCTTTGGCGGCACTTCCCCAGTAGTTATTTACATCAGTAGTACCTGTTCCGTTGTGGTTTTTACTTGATTTCCCATGCACAAAAACGTAGATAGTTTTTGCAGAAAGAGAACCTGTTAAAAGTACCATAGAAGCCATAAGGCCAATCATTTTTTTCATAGTAAAGTTTTTCATTTTATTTCTCCGTTTTCAGTTACTAAAGATGTTTCCTTATCCTTATCTTTATGTATACTAGTATACGACTATTTTAGAGGAGCTGCAAGGATTCTGGGATGAATGGTTGGACAGGGGGATGAGTGGTAAAAAAAATACCTGTAAAAATAAGAAAACTCGACTCAAAAGAGTCGAGTTTTTGTTATAAGGATTGAGATTTGAAGATGTTATACTTATCTCCATCCCTCGTTTGTGATTTCAGAGTGGTTTTTGTAAAGTCCAGTAGAGTTAAGAGAAGGAGCTCTTCTGTGACCACTGTATTGTTTGTAAGTTTTTTTAGTGCGGAAAGGCCAGATTCCTTCGTATTGAGTCAAAGAACTTTGGCATTTGCTCATTCCAGCAGCTTGGTTGTATCCACAAGCAGAGTGGTAAGCTACAGCGTAGTCGTCTTCACCAGGAAGGATTAGGGAAGCTCCGGCTAAACCTTTGTAGCCAGGAACGTGGGATACAGTTACACCAGCAGTGTCGTTGTGGTTGAAGGAAGATCTTGCAGTGTTGACAATGAGTGCTTTGTCCATCGCGTTGCCAGCGAAACCGAAAGTTGCACCGTTCAATGCACTTGCAAGTTCAGAACCACCAGAAGCCGCAGCCAAAGCTGTAACACCAGAGATTTTGTAACCTTTGCTACTTGCACTACCGCCCAATTTGTCTAACCAATATTCAGTTGCATAACAACCAGCACTGTGGCAGATGATTTTACAAGTATCAGCACCTTTACATCTTTGGTTCATAACAGTAGTTAAATTTGTTTGTGCTCTTGAGGAACCATAGGTTCTTGGGTCGGTTTTTCCATCATAACCAACAAAATATTTAGTTCCACTAACGGCATTTGCAGAATTTCCCCAGTAGCCGTTTACATCAGTAGTACCAGTTCCGTTGTGATTTTTGTCTGATTTGCCGTGCACAAATACATAGATGGTTTTTGCAGATAAGGAACCAGTTAGAAGTACCATAGAAGCCATAAGGCCAATCATTTTTTTCATACTAAAGTTTTTCATTTTATTTCTCCGTTTTTCATTTGACCGAAAGGTATTTTTTTGTTTTCTTTCTTGTCTTTATGTGCTTTACTATAGCAGCATTCTCGTAGAGATTCAAGAACTCTGGGATGAATGGTTGTATATAGGGATGAAGTGTTTAAAAAAAATCTGCATTTTTATTTTTTCCTTATTTTTCCTATACTGTCAGGGAGAATCAGAAAATTTATATACCATCAAGACAGTTTTTGCCTACCCTCCTGGGCAACCGGAACTTGCACAAAGCAAACGGGTTCCAACTACATTTGCGGGAAATGTCTATGAGGACAAAGACATAACAGAAGAGATTGAAATTTCTTTTGTGATTCCACAAGAGCTGCTTGGTTCTGGGCAAAACATTGCTTTCAATGCAGGACGAGTTTCTGATGTTTCCTCTTTTTACATCAATCATTTTGATCTGGGAGGCATGGGGAAAAAAGAGCCGTACGAAACAGCTGCAATGCGACCTTTCTTTAAAATCATTCCTGACTCGTATATACGTTTGAACCGACCCAACATCATTCGCATCAGGTTGTACCGACCCGCAGGTGGTTTCTCGTTGTCGTTTCTAGACGAGATTAAAGTAGGTACTTCCCAGGCAATTCTCAAAGATTACCTCTTTCACGAATTGACATCTATTTCTTTTATCATTCTCTATCTGCTAGCGACTGTATACCATCTCTTCCTATACATCAAAAGAAGGAAGGATCGTTATCATATTTATCTTGTGTTCTTTACAATTTTGGTGTCTCTCTATTGGTTTTTAGCAGGAACCTATACAAGAGATGTCTTTTTTGCTAAGAATGTAATGTTACAGCGTAAATTGGAGCATATCACTCTCTATCTAATGATTCCGGCATTTTTTATCTTTCTCGGTGCTTTTTTTCGTGATAGGATTGGTCGAACGGAGCTGATTATCTTAGCAGTTTCTTTAGTATGTTGCTTGCTGTGCGGATTTGGTACGGTAAACCTAATGTATTATGTGTTACTGGCTTGGCAATTGGTCTTTCTACTTTCTGTGCCCTTCTTCACCTATTATGTGTATAAGTATGTATCTACTAAAACAACTGAGGGTTTGTACCTATCGATAGGCTTATGTAGCTTAGTTGTTACTTCTATCAATGATGTATTGGTCGCTTTAGAAATATTGCATAATCCTAAGGCTTTTGGCTTTAGTTTGAGTTTGTTTATTTTTGGCTTGATTGGAGTATTAGCAAATTATTTTATAGAGTCGCTTAGCAATTCGGAAAAGCTATTGTCAAAAGTGACGCGTCTCAACCTAGAGTTGATCAAAAAAAATATCCATCCACATTTTTTGATGAATTCTATCCAAACTGCTGTCGTTTTGAATGAGGAAGACCCTGAAAAGGCAAATGAATTGCTAATGGAACTTGCGGATGAATTGCGTAGTACCATTAAAGCATCGGAGGCAAACCTTTCTTCCTTGTCTTCAGAAATTGAAATATGTAAAAACCATTTGCGTGTGATGAGCTTGCGAAAAGAAAAGAAATTCCAGTTAAAACTAGAAGGAAATGTTGAAAATATCTTTATTCCACCTCTCATACTCTTGACACTGGTGGAGAACGGTTTGACACATGGATACCGTCGCAAAGAGGGCGGTTATTTTCAGTTAACAGTTCAGCAAGGTGTAGATGGTGTTCGCATAGAACTATTCAATGATAGTGAAGATCTACCGCAAAAAAACAAGCATAAAAATACCAGTACGGGGTTTCGTTACATTGAAGCGAGGTTGGAAGAAGCTTTTCTCGATGATTGGCAGTTAAAAAGAGGCAGAGTCAACGATGGTTATAGGGTTATTCTAACATTTCCCTTTGCTTCTGCGCAAATTGCAAATGTAAGCTCACCTATGCGAGGTATTTAGCTTTTCTCTATATCATCTAGGAGAGTTCTTTATTAGATTTTTCTAATTGGATTTCTTTGGCTATTTTTGTCTTGCGTTATTTTTTATATGCTATTTCCATTGCATTGTTATATGCCATTATCGTAAACTGCATGCTTTCTGTTACAAGTTTGCCTCTAACTAGAAAACTATTTTTGACAATAACATAAAATTTTGAAGGGTTGTGAGCTATGAATTCTAACTATAAAAAAAGTATTCTGATCGGCTTGGCCGCTAGTATTGCAATATTGGCGGGCTTTTTTTTCTTTTTTGATTTGGGTGATCTGTCCAGGAAGACAAGAAAAATATCTGGGCCGATGTCAAAGACTTCTGATCCAACTAAAAACTCAGGAGGGGGCAATTCTCCCTTTGAGAGTGGTACCGATGGCTTAGACTATGGAGTTACTCCAAAGTTTCTTTTAAAAACTTACCTAGAATGGGCCAAGTATCCACCAAATTCTCGTCCTATTGATAACAATAACCATGCAATTATAAAACCTTACGAGATCGATATCGACGCTGTTACTATGGTAGATACCCCTCAGTCCAAGGAACCAAATGGCTATCGTTGCCACTTCCAGCCAAGAACTTGGGCAGTTGTAGGAATAGAAAGTGAGATCTTTATTACTTTGGAATGTAGAGATAGTAAAAGTAGAACCATTCCTATTAAGATTGATAATTATGCCATGTACCAATATAAGGGTTGGGAAGATACAAAGACCCAGGTACACAGTGCTGAATACAACGACAAGGGTCGTGATGGGGACGTGCAAGCAAAAGATAACATTTATACCTTCCACTGGCGGCCGATGAGCAAGAATTGGGGAGAAATGTTTTTAGAGGTGGATATCACGTATGCTCCCGAGGGTAAGAAAGCGCACCTCGTGGCCACCTTTTTCTCCTCACCCAACAAACCTGCTGAATTTACCAATTATTTCCGTGAAGTAGTCGAAGAGGGATCGCTTTCTATTTATGCAGGAATTTCCGTTTTTAAAGCTGGAAACTATACTATTGAAGGTAACCTTCAAAATGAAGCGGGTGATTACATTGCCTATGCCAAAGAAGATGTAAAACTGAAAAGCGGTTCGCAGGAAGTGAAACTAGTTTTCTTTGGCAAGATTCTTAAAGATTTGGGCACTTCGGGCTCCTATGTCCTGACGAGTTTGCGAGGGCAAAGAGACAATTTACCTTTCGATCCAGAGCTATTTGCTGATCCAAGTCCTGAAGCCCTAAAAATAATCCAATCTGCTAAAACAACGGAACCTGATAAGGAGATCATTCCTTTTTTTAAGAAAGATTATACAACACTTGCCTATAGCCCAGACGACTTTTCCGAAGAAGAGTGGAAAAGCCCCGAAAAAGATAAGAGAATCGAAGAACTAAAAGGTTTAGGCGAAGAACTCGCGCCAAGAGCTGGTAGAGAGGAGTAGTGGCTATATAAACTAAAATAGTTGACAAATAAACTATTATGTTTATATGTCAACTATATACGTTTAGAGAGGGGTTATACTCTATGATATATTTAGTTGTGGGTGCCACTAGTGTGGCTGGAAGAGCGACCATACAGGCCATTCGAGAGTTTCATGCAGATGCTACCGTCATTGGTACTACTTCTAAAGCAGGTGAATTGGGCTTTTGTGATGAGACAATTACAGGGGTAGACCTAAGCCAACAGGGTGCAGTGGAAAAAATAGTCCATGCGGTTGGTATACGAAAAGTGGAGAAACTATTTTTTACCCCATCTATGGGGATGGTAGGCCACCCCTCCGAAGAGGCAATTTCGCAGGATATTGAAACCGCATTATCGTTTAGCTACCGTCCCATTCCTATTTTGGCAGAAAAGTTACATACGCAAGTGGTAGGATTTTCCTCTTTTTACTGGCTTTCGCACATTCGCGTTGCTTATGGTGCAATGGCAGCGGTAAAGTATGGGATAGAAAGTCTCGCTTTGGCTAGACCTGATAGATTTCGTGTCATCCGTTCCGGTTTGTTCGAAAGTAAATCTCTACGCGGTATTATTTTGATGGTGCGAAGAACTTTAAAAACTACGGAGAATGCCAGCCTTCTAAGTTTACAAAAACGGTGGAAGCAAAGTGGTATGAGTTTTAATGAGTTTTTCTTCCATTTCTCCTATGAAGTGGAGAGCCTCGCTTATGGGGATAGGTTCAAAAATATTGCATACCGCAAAACTGTACCAGAAGATATCCAAGCAGCCGTATTGCGTTTGTTGTCGGAAGAACCAGGTCCGATATATAACGTAATGGGAGATTGGCAGTGGCAGGATCAAATGCAACCTCCCATCAGCGCAGAAGAGTTACAACCGATCCAACCTTTTTTTACTGAGATGCAACAATACCAAAATTCTGAGGGTTTTGCTTTATTGTCTTAACTGATTTGGGAAATACGTATTTTTCTTGGGAGAAGTGCTTTACAGTTCTCCAAGAATTGCTTTTCCCATCCTAGCCAAGTTGTGCTCATTGCGATGTATGTAAAAAGGCAAGTCACGGTAGATACGCTCTATAGGGCTGGGACGATTGAGTATTCCTGCTCCACAAGCGTGAATGCAGCGTTTAAGCGTATCTTCCACTAGGTTCTCTATGGTATGAAATCCATAGCCACTGGTAAGTTGTGCTTCTTTAGGGTTTTCTCGCCATTTTTCAGCGGTATGGGTAAGCCATAGATCTCCCGTTTCTATATGGATCGCTATTTGCGCGATTTGCTCTTGGATCGATGGATCTTGCGTCTTTTTTTGGGCTTTTATATACGTTACTGCGTGTTCGTACGCAGCTTTTGCGGCACCTAAAAGGGAAGCTGCACGATTGGGAAGCAAGCGCGATTGCCAGGCTTCTGTAGTATACTGTCCTTTACGACCAATCACATTGGCAGTAGGAATGAAAGTCTTTTTAAAATGAACCTTATGGCTAACGGCTGCGCGCATACCTAAGGGATCCCACCGATCCTTATCAATAGAAATGGATGGATCACTGAGATCACAAGCGAGGAGTAATACATCCTCTTCCGAATCTGACTCACTCGCAACTAGGATTGCCCAATTGGCTCCGTTTGCTCCTATACAAAACTCTTTTGTGGCATCAACGATATAGCCACTTTCGACTGGCTTGGCAACTGTAGCAAAACTCGTTGTTCCGAGCGCATTTGCCTGTGGTTCTGTATCCCAGACAACCCATATTTTACATTCATCGACGATTTCTTGGAACCAAACTGATTTTTGCTTTTCGCTGGCCATACCGTCTAGTAGAACAAGTGCATTTGCGTGTTCTTCCCAGAGTTGAGCTAAAGAAAGATCTACCTTGGCAATTTCTTTTGTCATGAGCCATAAGGTCAATGGGTCACCACATTGTGGCCCTAAGCCTAAACCACCGTAACTTTGTGGAATCGTTGGAGCGTGCAGACTTACTTGGAATAAATCGTCAATATTATCCCCTGGAAATGTAGCCGTTGTATCATAATTTTCAGCTCGTGGGGCAAAGTTATTTCGAGCTAAATTTTTCATGCGTTCTACTATTGCTTTTTTATTTCTTTCTAACTTAGACAACCTTTCGTACCTCAATCGAAGTTCTCCAAGAAGGGAACCGTCTTCTTTACCCTCGCTTGAAACCTCTGAGAAAACCCAAAACAGAAGGTTTAGAGCGGAGTTTTTTATAAAATAGCATACCCTTTGGTAGGTGTCTATCAAAAATCTGCTTTCTATGTTTCTTTGTATGGGAATTCTGCGAGCAAAAATTGTAAAAATCTCTACTCCCCCAGGTTTTTACAATTTTTTAATCTCGAATTCACATTAATTAAGGTTCTAAGATTAGTTGTGATTTGGCATGTTGCTTGATTTTCTCATCACTAAACCACCAGTGCATCTTTTCTCCACTCAGATAAGCCTCAATTTGATCGTCAAAATGAGCGGTAAAGGTGCGTCCACTGGTACCTCCTGGAGAAACCGCTATGATTTTTTCTCTATCGTTTAAATCCACGACCATTCTCAAGGTAGCGGAGTATTCCACCATGTTGCCTTTTTTATCCAGAGGAAAACGAGCTCGGTATATAGTATCCCCTGAGCCTGCCATTGGGTGTTTTCCTCCACCTAACCAATCTTTTCCAATGCCTTTTCTACGAATTGGATTGACAAACTCAATTTGATGTATTTTTCCCCAGTACCACTCCTCAGGATTGCTGCCAATTTTTTGGCTTAAATCTTTGATGGTTTGCAAGCCGGCCTTTTGGATTAGCTCTATCAAAGTTTCTTTTTGATTGGGTGTAGTGGTATCATCAAACCAAGTAGAGTCTCCTTGTTGCAACATAAGTCCTAGCCTTTCTTGCCAATAGTAACTTCTCTTTAGGAATAAGGAAAGCAGTTCTTCGCCTAGCTCATCCTTGAAGATGTAGACAACCAAATTGCGATAGGTTTCATGGTATATACTCGGAGCCGTGGCTTTTGTAGTCTCTTTGAAGTTCCATTGCGATAGTATTTTTCCGATCTGTTTCGTTTCTTCTTTAGCTATAAGAGCTTTTGCCAAAATGGGTGCAACCTCGCGTGCAGTGACATTTAGGTCATCGCGTAAGAACTGCCAATGTTCCTCCGCTGTCTTTTGACCGGGAGCGTCCAGTAACTCACTCACGCGTTGGTAGCGGTTTTTGGGAGCAAACATATTGGAGTAGTAGTAAGGATAGTCTTTTGTGACTGTTTTATGATTAGCCGTACCGACCCAACCTCTAGCAGGGTTGTAACTATGTGGCATCTCTTCGTAGGGAATCCAGCCAGACCAGTTGTCTTTGCTATCGGTGACTGGTAGAGGTATCATTCCGTTGCCTTTAGAACGGATCGGTAGTTTTCCTGTTGTTTGCCAGCCTATGTTGCCTTGGGTATCTGCAAACACATAGTTCAGGTTGATAAAGGTATAATTGTCCAATTCTTTTCTGACGTCATCGACTGATTTGGCTTTCAAGAGAAAATCTATCCCTAAAGAAGGTCGCATGTTCTCTAGGGTAGCCCAACGCACTGTCAGAACCTTATCTGTTTTGATACCGTGTAAAACCTTAGAGATCACGGGGCCTCGCTTGGTCAGTCGGATGGTGATCTTCTCTGTTGTAAAACCATTTATAGATTCTTTGTCTTTGCTATATAGCGTTTCTTCGATCGTCTGGAAGGGGATTGAATTTTTTCCTTCGAGATAGTTAGATGGATTCTTTGGGTCAACTGTTTCAATGTATATGTCTTGTGCATCCCCGTATTGGTTGGTGACTCCTGCCGCTACATACTCATTGCGACCAACTAGTATACTGGGTATTCCTGGAACGTTTGCTCCTACGACTCTTAGGGAAGGGGTAATCAGTCCTATAGGATAGAAAATCGAAGGTAAGGTTTTGGTAACAAGATGCGGATCGTTTACGACGATTGGTTTTGTTCCTAGTGACTTGTCTCCCTTAACAACCCAATTGTTACTTCCCATTTGTAGAGAATTTGCATCGTTTAGGATACTTTTCAGCAGAGGGTCTTGGTGAAAAGTATTCTTTTCTTTGCTTGTAAATAGTTTTGTTTTTTGCAAAGATATAGGTAGAAAACTTAACGGACTTTTCTCATCAGGATTTACATTCACAGGAGAAATTGTCATTGCTTTAGTAAAACCTAACTTCTCCACAAGCATCTGTGTTAGAATTTCGTGTTTCAGGTTGGCGGCAGAACCCCAGCCCATGTAATACATGATCGCTAGAGAATCTACAGGTGTCCAAGGGTCTAACTTTAATTTGGCCAAATTGAGTTCAAAGGGGTGTTCGTCTTTTACATTTTTGATGTACTGGTTGACACCATCTGCATAGGCTTGTAGGAGCTGTTTGGTTTCCTCATTCAAAATGCTTGCATGTTTTTTAGCGGCTCTGTAGAATCCAAGAGTACGCATTTTTATATCCGATGGTTTCGATCTTTTTCCAAAATATTTGGCTAACTCCCCACGTATTAGTGTTTTTGTCAGCTGCATCTGGAACAATCTATCCTGAGCCGTGGTATACCCTTGGCCTTTGATAACATCGTATAAGTTTTTCCCATAGACATAGGCCATTCCCTTCTCATCACGAAAGACTTTCACTGGCTTACGTAGTCCTAGCAAACGAGCTTTTCCTTCTGTTTGGTACGCATTGAAGATTGACAAAAGAGAACAACCACTAGTTCCCCATAGAACTAAACTCAATATGAGCGTATGAAAGTGTTGCATGTTTTTCTCCTGTTTTTATTTCGATAGGAGTTGAAGTAAAAGATCTACTCTATTTTTCATCTCGGCTACGCTCGATGAGCAAAATTTCCCTATTTTCAGAACAATAGAAATCCCGGACACCGGATGACGCCCAGGATATAGCGTAAACCTACTCTAGTTGTGCACGCAAATACTTGAGCTGTTTGTGCAGAAGCTTGTGGTACTTCTTGCGGCGTTTCTTGCTGTTTCTTTTGGTTTTGTGGGAACGGTCGATGCAAACTTCCATTCTGTCGAAAAGGGCTTTGTAATCTGGTTCTTCCATAAGTTTATACCTCGTTGTTATAGTATAGTTCACACAAGGGTGGAAGAAAGACTTGACGGTGTACTCCCTGTACACAGACTTTTTCTACCACCTTGTGTGGGGTTTCTCCGTTCGGCTGAGTTTCCTAGGCTTTCCCCGAACGGAGAGCTTTTACCAATAGCTGATCTCTAGTAAGAAGAGCTGTTGTGTGACCATAACTTAGCAAGGTACATTTGTTTGGCAAGAGAATTTTTTGGGGTGAGCATGTTTTTATTATGTAAAAAATATTATTCAGCGTGTTTCAAAATAAATGACCAAGAAAAACTTTAGTATTTAATACTCCTCATAAAGAATTTTAAGCCGCTAATTCAGGTTAAACTTATTAGTTAAGTCTATAAAATTTTTTCTGAAGTATTTTGAATTAATATAAATGAATGTAGTTCTTTTGCGATCTTGGTTTTATATAAATCTATCAAACCAGGTATAG
>JBCCIA010000183.1:0-10993 GCA_039028475.1 Spirochaetota bacterium
ACGGTATTCTTTATCAGTAAATTTCTTGGATTGGGTAGACATATTTCGATTGCATAGGGGAAGGATTAGCAAGAACGAAAAAATTATAAATTTCTGATTCATTCTTACTCTTAGACAATCTTTTCTAAGAATGTGAGCTTAAAAAACTTGTATAATTTTTTTCATTGCAAGCAAACATAAAAATGATGTCATTTGCCTTTATTTTGGCAACGAACTGTAAAAAAACAAGTGCTTTTTAAGCGATAGGATCGATTCATAGCTATAGAGGGATTGGCAATGAAAAAGACAGAAGTTATACAACTACTGAAAGAGAATAAGAACCAACGTGGCATAGACAATTGGGCAAAACTCAAGAATAAAGACGGCTTGGATAGCTTTGGTATCGGTTTGACACAACTTAGAAAGCTCGCAAAGAAAATAGGCCGCAACCGCAAATTATCGCAGGAATTGTGGAAGAGCAAAAATTACGATGCAAAAACCATAGCCCTACTTATAGACGAACCGAAAGAAATTACCAAAGAACAAGCAGAAAAGCAAGTAGAAGAGTTGGGAGCCGGAATGCTAGTGCATGTGTATAGCTCCTGTGACGCAACATTAGCAAAGTCTCCCCTAGCCTTCGACCTCGCCAATGAATGGTTGCAAACTAGCCATGATTTTAGAAGACGTTCAGGCTATGGCCTACTCTATGAATTAGCCAAAAATAAGAAACAAAAACAGCTAACAGATGAATATTTTCTCGGCTGCCTAGATGATATTGATAAAAAGATACATAGCAAAAAAGAAACACCTAGTATGAGGTTAGCTATGGGTACAGCATTGATGGGAATCGGTGGTCGCAATAAGGTACTCAACAAGCGTGCTATCGCTATTGCCAAAAAAGTGGGTCCCATTGACTTCAATGAAGATGGGAAAAAGTGTGATCCATTTGATGTATTAAAACACCTAACGAGCGAAAATACTCAGAAAAAATTTAAGTAATACTCTCGTTATAAACCCTATTGTTTCTCTAGCATTTCTTATTTTCACAGAAGATTATGGAAGACCTGCACGATTTAAGAGCTAAATTACTCCGTAAAACACTTCGTATCGTTTTTATTCCAGCAGTTATTGGTTTTTTTATTGGTAGCTTTCAAGAATTAGCATATAATGAAAAAGGGGCTTATACCAGGGTTTTTGCTGTTTACCTTCCACTTATAGTCATTTTTGCCTTTACAACATTTCTTCAGAAAGTTCCTAACTGGACACGCTCAGGAACATTAATTCTAATCCTAACAATTATTGGCTTGAGTGAGCTGTATTATTTTGGTTTGGCCAGTATGGGTATGATGATGTTCAGTGGTGCTTTACTATTTGGAACAGTTTTTCACAATTTCCGTACCGGTTTGTTTTTAGTTTTAATTTTCAATAGCATTTTGTTAGGAATAGGTTCTGCTTACGAACATGGTATAATACCTATAAATGTCGCCCAACAAGAAGCCTCTCTGAAACTTCTGAATTGGTTATCTCCTATTGCTATGTTTACAACGATAGGAGGAGGTGTTATGACTGTTATCTCTATTCTATTGAATGGCCTAAGCGATTCACTGGTACGTATGCAAGAAAGTGAAGGAAAATTAGCTAAATTGAATGTAGAATTGGAAATAAAAATCAAAGACCGGACAAAAGACATCCAAGCATTGTATGATGCGGCTCAAAATGAATTGAAGTTTGCTGCCATGACCCAGAAGTCTATACTATTGAAAAGCATTCCCCAATTGAATTCTTGGGATATTGCTGTAACATACCAACCTTTACAAATCGTTTCCGGGGATGTCTATGATTTTTATTATGAAGGTTCTAAACTTGTAGGAGTCTGTCTGTTTGATGTTTCTGGACATGGAGTGGCGAGTGGACTCTTGACATTAATGGCTCGTTCGGTAGCCCGAAAAATTTTTTTTGAAAACAAAAACTGCGACTTGGGTAAGGTCATGGATTTGATCAATGAGGTTCTTATCAAAGAACTCAACCATGTCGAATACTATTTAACGGGTGTTCTCTTGCGATTTACAGAATACCAAGATGAAGTCTTTGAAGTAGAATATGCGAATGCTGCCCATCCCGATCTATTGTTTAAAGACAAACAAAACAATACGATTTCTAGACCTTTCCAAATAGAAAACATAAAAACTGCCGGAAGTGTTCTAGGATTTGCAGTTCTCTCTGATAAACATATAACAATGAAACTAACAATGAAAAAAGAGGATTCTCTATTGCTCTTCTCAGATGGTATACTAGATACCTTACAGTCTAGCGAAAGTCGCACCAGTTATGGGATGAATCGATTGCAAGAAACACTTCTCCGCACTCCCTACGAAATACCCGCAACCGAGCAATTGCAGTATATCATGGGTGACTTAGACAAATTCCGCAACAACGCACCTTTTCCTGACGACATTACAGCAATTTTGATAAAAAAGATATGAACAAATTAACCACTTGGATACTCCACGAAGGGAAGAAACAAGGCTCAGTTGCAAAGCTTTTTGATGCATTTGTAGGTCAATTGCGAGAACTGCATATACCTATCCTAAGAGCCAACCTTTCTCTTCCCACTTTGCACCCACAGGTAGCCGTTGTTACGTACAAATGGCGCCATAAAGATTTAGCAGATCCCCCTTTGCGCGGTCCACACCACCATAGGGCTTTCCTACACACTTTTTCTGAGGGAAATGTAGAAGAATCTTCTTTTATACACGGTATCCACAAAAGTCATTTGCACACCAACAGTCCATTTTACCAATTGGGTTTGGGGGAGAAGTACATCCATGAAAACTTCCAGGAGAAGCAAACGGAATTTACCTACCCGGTTTTTCAAGATTTGTACAAACTTGGTGCAACAGGATACCTTGCTATGCCAGTTTCTTTTTCCAATGGACAGTTCTCGCCCTCTAGTTGGGCAACCAATAAACCAGGAGGATTCACTCCAGAAGATATCATAATGCTACGAGAAGCCATCATAGCCTTAGAGATGTTATTAGAAACTTACATGCACCAGTACAAAATGCAATCCCTCTTGGAGCTATACTTGGGTAAGCAAACGGGAAATTTGGTCTTAAACGGTAGTATATTACGTGGGGATCTACAATCTATACAATCTGTCATCTGGTATTCGGATCTAAGAAGCTTCACAGCCCTTTCTACAAAACTAAGCTCTCCAGAGCTAGTCAAAACCCTGAATGAGTATTTTTTTTTCGTTTCCGAATCTATAGAAAAAGAAAAAGGAGAGATCCTAAAATTCATTGGGGATGCGATACTAGCAATCTTTCCACTAGAAAAAGATACAACAGCTTCGGTTTGTCAAAGAGCCTTACTGGCAGCCAAACAAGCAAATAAAGAATTGCAACAATACAATAAAATAAGTAAAGATAGTAAAACACCACTGCAACATGGAATTGCCTTGCACGTCGGAGAAGTACAGTACGGCAATATTGGTGGTGAGAACCGACTGGACTTTACAGTAATTGGCAAAGCTGTAAACTTAGCAGCGAGAATTGAGGGACTGTGTGGTAAGAATCAAAAAGAGATTCTGGTTTCAGAAGAATTCCAAAGTTACTTTGAATCTGGGTTCACTGAGCTAGGTAGGTTTGAGTTAAAGGGCTTCCAAACTACAAAGGCAGTATATTTTCCAAATACTTATTCTTAAGGGCAGGTTGCGACTTAGTCTTTGGTAACACTAGTTCAGTCGTCAAATTCTCGCAATTGGTTTTTAATTGTATTTAACTCAGCGTTGGAAACGTTATAACGCTCCGTCAACTGGAGAAGCTCCTCTGAACGTTTTTTATTGCGTAATAGTAAATGGATTTTGGCCAAATGTATAGTATTCTCTACATGCTGTGGATCTCGCAGTAAAAGACGTTCCCCCATATCTGCTGCTGCTTGCAACTTGTTCGCCTTGCGCAAACACTTAGAAGCCAAAAATAAGTAATTTGTTTTCATAGGGATCTGGTTATTCAAATGTTCAGAAACCAGGCTTGCTACAAAGTATTCTCCTTGTTTGTACAACTCATTGTATACACGTGCAAGAGTTTTTTCTTGTACATTGGCAAGAATGGGCATGATAGAAGACTGCAAAGACTCAGCTTTTTCTTCTTGCAAGCTCTCTAGCAAACTCGCTATTAGTAGTTTAGGCTCCCGTTCTTGTGACTCTACCTTTGTCGTATCCCCAGCATAATGAATTCGTAGAAAGGACAAATCATCTGTCAATTCACCATATACTTTTAAAACATCATAGATCTTTTCCAATTTACCCTCTGATTCAACGATACGCTCCAAGATTTGGTGTTCATCTTCATTGATAACTCTCCTATCATCCTCTGTTGTATCCACCAATATATCATCTCGTCCATCAGAACCGAGCAATACGACATCTCCAGGCTGCATTAAGAAAGTCATCAGATTTACTTCCTGGTTCACCATACTCATACCCAATTTATGGTGCGAAGGAGATTGTTCGATAAAGGTAGCCTTTTTATCACGGTAGAGAATGTTCCAGGGGTGTTCAATATTTAAATAGTAAAGTAAGCCATTTTCTGTATCAATAAGACCTATAACAGTAGATACCATCATGCTACCATCAAAACTATCAAATACAGAACGTAATTCCAAAAATGTATTTTTCAACCAACGTTCAGGAGACTTGCTACTAACCTCGCGAGAATGTTTGGTACGTTCAATGATTGCATGAAAAACGGAACCAATCACAATAGCACCACCAGCTCCTTGGATAGATTTACCCATAGCATCAGCATTGAGAATTACAGTATAATCCCTGTTGCTCAAACGAATATCGTGTGCGATACAAATATCTCCACCAATTTCTTGCTCCTTGCCACGAAACTCAAAACGTTTTTTTTGGGCAATGAGAAACTCCACCGTTACCTTAGGGTTTTTGCTACGGTTTACACCAAGAGGTTTGAGTAAGAGGGAGGTAAGAAAATAATCTCCATCTTGCTGCCGTTTCAATTGTTCGACAGTTTGTAAAGTATGAGCCAAAGCCTCTTTTTCCTCTTTCAAGTTTAGCTGCGTAACAAATAACTCTCTACGACGGCGAAAGTCTCGTTCTGCTAAACCAAGTAGTACCACCTCATAAATTATTACCATTAAACCGGTAATGAGATTATGAAAGTTATTGTCGCCATAGGCAAATAAATAAAAAAGAAGTGATAAGGTGAGAGGGATAGAACTAGCAAGAAAGGCAAGCCTATGAGAAGTAAAAGTAAGGGTCGCGCCTCCAATAATACCTATAACGATAGCGAAGGTAGTTAGGCGAAGATCCCCTACAGGGATTTGTATTAGACAATACACTAGATAAAACCCTAAAATCGAAAAACCAAAGAGCAAACTGAAACCAAGTAACCTAGACAATACCTTAATGGATTGAATTTTCTTTTCTGCCCCATAAAGCACACCACAAATCAATGCGATAGTAGTACTAAGAAGTGCTAAATTGAATTTTATCCCAGGGATTCCACTGGTTATCATCAAATATATATGCAATGAGATAGCAAATATCAAACCAATGATTGCAATTCTGGCTTCAGAATAACAGGTACGAATGAGTTGACTCTGTATTAATGTCTTGTTTTCTTCCTGCAAAAAGTTTTTTTCTTTATCCATTAGAACATTTTCTCCGAAATCAATCTAGCCACTAGGAATGAACCAATTCCTGTAATTGTTGTTTTGCCGCATCTAAATCTACATCTGACAAGTTGTAACGCTCAGTCAAGGAAAGAAGTTCTTGCAAACGTTTTTGGTTACGCAGCAGCATATGGAGTTTGGCCAAATGCACAGTATTCTTAATGTCCTGGGGATCTCTTAATAACAGCCGTTCTCCCATTTCAGCAGCTCGTTCAGGCTTACCTGCTTTTTGCAAACACTTAGAAGCCAAGTAGAGGTAATTTGTTTTTAGGGGAGACTGGTTGTTAAGATGTTCAGCCAACATACTTGCTGCTAAATATTCCTTTTGTTTGTACAATTCATTATAAACGCGTATAAGAGTTTGTTCTGAGCATTTGGATAAAAGAAGGCTTATCTCAGGTGTTATAAACTCAGTCTTTTCTTGGGTAATAGTATGCAACAATTGTTCAATTACCAGGCTATAATCTAAGTCTTCCCTTTCCTTCTCTACAGTACCACCAATGAATTTGATTCGTAACAAAGATAGATCATCCGTCAACTCACCGTAAGATTTCAACACATCATAGGCCTTTTCCAACTCTGCATTGGACTCTTCAATTCGCTGTAAGATTTGCTGTTCATCGTGGTTGATCACCCTTCTATCCTTTTCCTGTGACTCAATAAGGATATCATCCCTTCCGTCAGAACCCGATAGAATAACATCTCCAGGTTGCATTAGAAAAGTCATTAGATTGACTTCCTGTTCTTCAATTGTCATACCAAGCTTATGATGCGATAGGCTCTGCTCCATAAAACTAGCCTTGCCATTCCTATACAGAATATTCCAGGGGTGTTCAATATTTAAATAGTAAAGTAAGCCATTTGCAACATCTATAAGACCAATTACAGTAGATACCAACATGCTACCATCAAAGCTTTCAAATACGGAACGCAATTCCAAAAATGTATTTTTCAGCCAACGTTCAGGAGACTTGCTGCTAACCTCACGAGAGTTTTTAGTCCGCTCTATGATTGCATGAAAAACCGAACCAATCACAATGGCACCACCAGCTCCTTTGATGGATTTTCCCATAGCATCAGCATTGAGAAAAACGGTATAGTCTCTGTTACTCAAACAAATATCATGTGCAATGCAGATATCACCACCAATTTCACGTTCCTTGCCACGAAATTCAAAACGCTTTTTTTGGGCTATAAAAAACTCTATGGTTATACGAGGGTTTTTACTACGGTTTACTCCCAACGGTTTTAACAATAATGATGTCAAAAAATAATCTCCATCCTGTTGTTGTTTTAATTTCTCAACAGTATGTAAGCTATGGGCAAGAGCTTTTTTTTCTTCTTTGAGGTTGAGTTGTGTGATAATCAATTGCTTACGTCTACTAAAATCACGTTCTGCCAGGACAAGTAGGACAATTTCATAAATGAGGATCATTCCACCGGTAAATAGATTATTGAAACTATATTCCATCACCACTGCATAATACATAAAACATATAGCAAGTGGAACCGAAGAACAATAAAATGCAGCTCTACTAGAGGCAAAAGCAAGCGTGGCTCCTCCCATAACTCCAATACTGATTGCAAAAGTAATCTGGTGTAGGCTTCCCGGAGGTAACTGCGTCAAACAATATATGAGATAAACCCCCATCACTGAGCAACCGCATATAAGAAAAGTATTTAAAACAAATGATAATATTCGAGTAGATTTGACTTTTTTTTCAAAAAAAACAGCAAAAAAAACAAAAAGTATGACAAGACTACTAAGGGATAGTACGTAAGGTAGAATTCCCTCTACTGGTACTGTTACCATTAAATACACATGTAGAGCAATCGCAAAAATAAAACCGATCAGTGCTAATTTTGCCTCAGAATAACAGGTATGAATGAGCAGTTTTTCTATATATTTGTTGTTTTGTTCTTGCAAGAGGTTCGCATCCTCATTCATTAGAACCACTCCTTGAAAATTAAATCTTAAAAAAATTCGCTTGTATGCTAGGTAAAATAAGCTGTGCCAATTACCAGGTAGGAGCAGAAAAAACCCCGAGCTAAAATATTTATTCAATAATTCTTGCTGTCAATGATAAACTTGAGATTTGTTTGCAAAAACAGACTTTAAGAATTTTTCTAACTATCGGATCTGATTCCCTACAGCTCTTTTTTTAAAACTACTTTCCTAAACAATTGGAATCAGAACTAGATCACTTTTTTGTATATTAGGGCTATTTTTTATAACAAATGTCTGAAATAAAGTTTTTTTTCTACAGAAAGATTTTTTTTCATTTAGAAAAGCAATACACTACAACAAATAGAATTGCCTAGGTTTCGTATAAAAATAAATCTTAGAAAGTCTTTTAAAGTACATCCCAACTCGTTTCTACCAATGGTTGTCCATGATTTAAAATCCGACCAAGGAATCGATCCCCAACCTGGAAAGCACCAACACCACTGGGAGTACCAGTCATTAGAATATCACCATCTTCCAAATCCAAAAAACTACTAGCTTCCTGTAAAACCTGTAAAGGCTTGTGTAGCATCAAAGACACACCACCTTTTTGGCGGAGTTCTCCATTGATATTAAGCTCGACTTCTAAGCCGTCTAAGTCTTGCGCAAAGGAAACAAACTTGGAGAATACAGCCGACTTACGAAAAGCCTTTGCTCGTTCCCATGGCAAACCCTTGTCTTTTAGTACAGCTTGTCTATCTCGCAATGTCAAATCTAAACCAAAGCCTACTGCGGCGATTTGGTTGTTAAAAAGTAAAAACGAAATTTCAGCTTCATAATGGCAATTAACTTCCTTTTTAGGAAAAATCAAGCTGTCACTAATCGATGCATTGGGTTTGAGAAAGAATACCATTTCTTGGGGAACTGTATTTTTTAATTCTTTGATATGATCGGAATAATTCCTCGCAATGCACACTACCTTCGATGGTACAATCTCTTTGGTTTCATCTAAAATAACTTTATTCATATTCTCTTCTACACTAGGGCAAAAGTTCAAGTCGGTGTAAATAAGAAAATACACCATACGAAAAATTGATTTTTTTCTAAAAAAAGCCAATAAAATCATATTCGTTACGTCATAGATAGTAATGGAGCCTGTAATTGACCCACGCATCGCCTCTACCTTCCAAACGGAAAAGGGCAAGCTATTAAACTATATCCAAAAAAAGGTTCAAGATACGGAAGAAGCAGAAGACATTCTGCAAGATTCGTTTTACCGAGCTTTAGCCAACCAAAATAGTTTAATGCCGGTAGAAAGCTTTTTAGCATGGATCTACCGCTCAATTCAAAACCGAATCATTGACTGGTACCGAAAAAAGAAAACTAGTAAGACAAACTTTGCTTCGGAAGCTGAGTTATCGTCCCTACCAGACAGCAAACAATCCGTAGAACAAGAGTTTTTCAACAAAAATTTAGAGAAGGACTTACAAGAGGCGATAGGCAGCCTTCCCAGTGAATGGAAAATGGTGTTTGTAAAACAGGTATTGCAAGGCAAAACATTCAAGGCAATTGCGCAAGAGACTGGCATTTCAATCAATACTCTAATTAGCCGAAAACAATACGCTATCGAGTTCTTGCAAAAGAAGCTACGCAAAAGTTATAATTTTTAATAAAAAGGATACTTACATGAACCAAAGAAAAAAATTTTTTAGAAAACGCATCTTTCACTTCCTCTTTGGAGGATTTTTCTTCTTGTTCTTTTTAACCATTTTTTATGGCATTCCCGTCATGCTCCTATGGAACTGGTTGATTCCCTCTCTATTTGGACTTGGTAAAATCAGCTACTTACAGAGTTGTGGCTTGGTCTTACTTTCCAACCTACTCTTCAAGACAGGTGGTGACGGACATTTTTCTCGCCATTCCCATCAAAGACGTCGTTATTGTCAGAAGAGCAATGAACCGGTTGAGACGACCTAAGTTGGAATTTATTTGGTATCCGAACCCTAGTCTTCTACAAACTAAAAACTAGGGTTCGTAAGGAGAAAGCACTAAGCTTTCTTCTTTTTAGACCTCTACGACTTTTTTATAATTTTTTTACAAAAACAAACGTTATATCGTCTTCATTCTTATAGTCCTTTAACTTCTCTATAAGTAACTTCCGCATTTGCTTGGTAGTACAGGTTCCATTCCTTTGCATAAAGTTTCTAATACCGCTATCATCAAACATCTTATCGTCTTTATCTACTGCTTCAGAGACCCCATCGGTATACAAGATCAAAGTATCTCCAGAATTCATTGTAAAACTCATAGTTGGGTAGTCATTCATCATTTCTTCATACCCTAACCAAGAACCTTCCGTTTTGAGTTGTTCTACTTTATCTTCCGCTGCACGATAAATGATTATGGGTTGGTGTAAACCAGCGTAGTATAACTTATTTTTTTCTACCAAGAGGATCGTTAATGTCATATATTTATCTGCTTGCATCATAGAAATATTATTTGTAACAACATTATTGACTTTTTGCAATACATCTTCTAAACTTTGTTTAGAGTTATAATAACGCATAGCTGTATGAATTGCTACTTGTACCATCATCATAACCATTCCAGATTTCACTCCATGTCCACTGACATCACCTATGATCAACCAATCAAAACCACCGTAGCTAAATACGTCGTAATAGTCACCTCCCACCTCATCGCAAGTTTGCATAAATGTAGTAATATCGAAGCCATCTATTTGTGGTCTAGTCGGCAATAGACAGGTTTGCATATCGCGAGCAATTTCCATTGCCATACCCACACGTGCCTTTTCTTCAGTGACTGCAACAATCCTGTTTAACAACTTAACGTTTTCCATAGATATAGCTAACTGAGAAGCAATAACGGCCATGATATCTAATCGCTCCTGGTTAAAAATATTTGTTGTTAAATTATTTTCCAGATAAATCAAAGCTATTAACTTTCCTTGGTTCGCTACAGGGTAGCAAAGGATAGATTTTGGTTGTTTAGCTTGGATATAAACATCTTGGGTATACTCTCCTGTAAAACTAGCATCATCTAGTACCACAAACTTCTTCGCTCTAGATACATAATTAATAATTGTTGCCGGATAATCGGCTAAATGGATAGGAGTATGGGAAAGTATGGTATTCTCTTGTTTATTCACGTCTCCCTCTGCTTCTACAAATAAGCAATCCTCTCCTGTTGTATCATCTTTATCTACAAACAATAAAGAGCCTTTTTCTGCTCCGACTACTTCAAATAAGATTATCATCAGTTTGTTTAATAATTTGTCTAATTCTATTTCACCAGAAAGAAACCTTGCTGCATTCATAATTGAATTTATATCAAGAGATGAGTGAGTCGTTG
>JBCCIA010000184.1:0-10973 GCA_039028475.1 Spirochaetota bacterium
ATTTTTTTAAAAAAAGTTTGACAATTTTTGGAAATAATTTATTGAAATTGCTTAAAGAAGTTGTCTTGGGTAATACAATGTCAGGAGAGTTGATGTGGTATCTTATTTGTACTGCTTTTCACTCTTAGAAATGGACAAAAGAGTATTTCCACAAAACTTCTAAACTATTGTAAGAGGTAAAGAAATGGGAAATATCCAAATGAGAACCGTAACGGTAACTGTAGCATCTACGACAGGACCACCACAGCCCGTAAGAGGTTCAACTGCGTTTACTGCTAACGTTCTAAACGCTCAGTGTTGTGTCCAAAGTTGGGATATCGGTTATACTCAGAATGACAAACACTTTTATGAGGAGTTGCTGCAGATTACAAATATTCTGCCATCTGGCACGAATGTATCATTTGACGTTAAAGCGGGAGTACGAGATAGTTCTGGTGTTTGGGATGATGCCTATCATGCTACGGTTACTGTACTGGTGATCGCAGAAATATCGTCAAACTAAAATAGGAAAGCCCTCAGAACGTTGCGAAAACGTTTCTGAGGCAATCTGATTGTGGAATCAAATAATGTCTAAAAAATCTGTCCTCAAAAATAGTCTAGTAATCACATTTTTTGTCCTTGCAGCTTTGCATGCTAAGTACTTGGGAGTGAAGCCATTGGGTTTAACTCTAGGTTTCATTGGCGCTAGCACAGGAACCATCCAGGCACAACTGAGTGTCAACCAGCAAGGGACTCCCAGCTATATTGTACCGATTGTATCAGCTCCTGGTGTGAATGGTGTCCATCCGCAATTGAGTATAGGGCATACCGGTGGGCAAGCAGATGGTCTATTTGGAAAAGGCTGGAGTTTGTCTGGTATATCCGCCATCACACGCTGCTCTATCATCCGTGAGGGAAATCGTTACCCCGTAAACTATGGCAAAGACGACAGGTTTTGTTTTGAAGGCAAATATCTCCTACCGGTTTCTGGAAATTATGGAGAACCTGGCACAATCTACCATACAGAAATCGAATCCTGGGTTCGCTTCGAAGCGTTTTATAGCGACACAAAAACAGGAAAATCCTGTGGTTCGGGCCCCTGTTATTTTATCGCCACATTGAAAAACGGCTACCAGATGAAATTTGCGACTACAACTGATTCTCGAATCGAGGCGGTTGCCGCAAAAAACTCTTCTAATATTCCTTCTGGATCGGTACGAGTCTGGTCTATCAGCCGGTATTCCGATTTAAACGGCAATTATATCGATTATTCTTACAACGAAAATACCAATACAGGGGAATATGTACCAACGATCATTTCCTATGGTGGCAATGAAAATTCGGGAGTAGCCTCGCAACGAGCCATCGAGTTTACCTTTGCAGATGCAGCTAGTACAAAGGCCATCTTCCAAGGGGGAGCCATTGTCACACATTCGCAAAAAATTAAATCGATTGCCTCCTGCATTGCCGCTGTAGCCTTACAATCCTGTGCTAGCAGCAGTCCCAAAGGCTTTACTCGTGTAGCCAACTATGCATTTGAGATTGATTTCAATGAAAAGTCTCAATTGAGCTATCTACGTTCCATCCAATTGACAGGGCAAGACGGTTCCATGTTTCCACCAACAACCTTCAGCTATAGTGAGATCGCCCAGACGCAGTTCCAAAGTCCGCAGAATTGGACTAACTTTTTTGCTACGAATCCAAGTTGGACCCAGGCTTGCCAAGGGCGGACTATGGGAGATTTCAATGGCGACGGACGTATCGACCTCATTGGTTTTGGCAGTAGCAATACGGAATTTGCACTCTCACAAGGTCTGCCCATCTCTTCTCCAGAAATTACCTGCTTGGGAGGAGAAAAATACAACAATGGTTGTAGCAACCCAAATAGCCAATACTACAGTTGTAAGGCTGGTTTTGGTACCTCTTATAACAATCCGCGGTCTATTGGTGATACCAATGGTGATGGAAAGTATGATGTGATCGGTTTTGGCGGTAGCAATATCAGTGTTTCGCTATCTAATGGCAGTGGCTTTGGCAAGCAAGCCAGTTGGGCTAGTAATTTCTTAACTTCTGGAGGTTCGGGGGGAGGTTGGAGTTCCTTTGATGTAAGAACTCTCGCTGATATCAATGGAGATGGCCTTGCAGATGTCATTGGTTTTGGCAATACTACAACTCAGTTTGCCTTTTCCAATGGAAGTACTTTTACAAACAAGCAAGTGCTACAAAATTTCTTTTCACGTGATCAAGGTTTCAGTATCAAAAATGGCAACCCACCCATGTTGGGTGATGTCAATGGTGATGGACGAATTGATGTGATTGGTGTGAAAAAAGAGAACGGTGTACGCAAAGCCTATGTCGGGCTTTCCAACGGCGACAACTTCCAAAATAAAACCGTTTGGAATGCTAGTTTGTCGTTGAATGGAAAACCAGGAAGCCTTATTGCAGGCAGAAACCCTATCTTTTTGTTGGATGTGAATGGTGACCGTCTGGCCGATTTGGTATTATTTGGTGATGACGCGGTTTATGTTTCCCTTTCTTCTGGTACCTCTTTCGCCGAACTACAGGCTTGGAACTCGCAACAATTTACCTATAATAATGGGGATTGGAATGACTCGAACCAAAATGGGGGAACCATGCGTACCTTTGCCGATGTCAACGGTGACGGTCTTCCCGACTTACTTGGGTTTGGAAGAAAGGGGGTTCTTTTTGGAATCAATACGGGTTCTTCCTTCGTATATGATGAAAAGAATTTCCCTACCGTAAGCAATGGATTCAATTACAATTCCCTGGGATACTTGCAAAGTAACCCCAGGTATCCTTCTGATGTGACAGGCGATGGTGTATCCGATCTATTGGCCTTGGGTTCCCAACAGGTTATCGTTGCCGTTGCACCCACAAACCAGAGCTTGCTAACCAAGGTTACTAATGGTTTGGGACAGGTTACAGAGTTTTGCTACCAGTCGATTTCTGCTTCTGCAGTCGATGTGGTGGGGCAGTGCAGTGCTGAGGATAAAAAGACTTCCGTATATTCGACATTGCCTACAAGTGAATTCAATAGTAGTGACTTGGCTTGGTGCAAGGGGCGTTGCCGAGAGTTCAATTCTCCTTTTTTTGTAGTCAAAAGCCGTACGGTTAGAACCCAGCAAAATGGTGGAGCTGCGTACCGCTATGAATACAAATACGCCGGTGCCATGGTAGACAAGCAAAGCTACGGTTTTTTGGGGTTTCGCCGTTCGGTAGAAATTGATCTACAGGCCAACCTAGGTTCTAAATCTCCCGGTCTGCAACACATCTCCTATTTCCGCCAGGCCTTTCCTTTTAAGGGAGAACTGGAAAAAATGCAGTTGGTACGCGTGGATGGGCAAAAGCTACTTTCTCAAACCGATTATATCTACCAGACCGTACAACCAGTTACCTCCAAAAGTAGCTACCAGGTTTTGATCTCCAACCAGACCACAACTCTTTACAGCTCCCTTTCTAAAAATTCCTACGCAACTGTAAAGAACCTCAAACATGACGACTATGGCAATGTGACTGTTGTGGAACACTTGGGCAATACCGCCGATCCAACAGATGATTTGTACACCCTGACTACTTATACCAATGATGCTAGCAATTGGATATTGGGTTACCCCAGTGATATGAAAAATTGTTCGACAGCTAGCTGTTCCAAACTCTTGAGTCATGAACAATACGGTTATGATGCGAAATACAATCTCAGTTACAAACGCAGCTATGACGATGTAAATTCGGTATGGTTGGGAACCGAATACACCGACTACGACCCTTATGGAAATGTATTACAAACCAACAACGCCTCTTGGGATTCCAAGTTGCAAAAACAGAGTTATTATAATCAGATCCAACAAACCTATGAGGCTACCTATAATACCTATCCTGCTACATTGACCAATGCCTTACAGCAGAAAAGTGCAACAACATATGATCCTAGCTTGGGTAAGCTATTAACACAGACTGATATTAACGGGACAACCGTTACGATGGAATATGATGGTTTTGGTCGGATCGTAACTCTCTATGGCCCGAATCCGAGTGGGCAGAAAACCCTACTCAATAGCTATGAATACGGAGAGGCCGGTGGGGAAATCTATCGTAAAAGCAATAAGTTAATTAGCTGGAATGGAAAAACACAGGAGGTCACGCTGTTTTACGATTCCCTGAAACGGGTCTACCGGCAAGAAGAAGAGGCCACTTCCGGCACAATTTCTCAGCTAACCTGTTACCAATCGCTGGAGCAGATCCACAAAAGTTCTCTTCCTTATTATAAGGTAGCTGATGGAAATACCTGTAGTAAAAATAATGCAGCGTATTGGATTACCAATGTATACGACGCCCTGAACAGACCCAAACAAATCACCCATGCGGATAGTTCTGTTACACAGATCTCCTACGACATCCAACCTTTAAACAAGGTCAACCGCAATTATACCATTCGAACCGATGCTTTTGGCAAACCAGAACAGAGAATACTCAAATCCTATTTAGATACACAGAACCATTTACTCATGCGAATCTTTCCCCAACAGAATGGGGTCAGTACCCAGCAGGCGGTTGCAAACAGCTACGATCCGTTGGGTAGGCAAATACAAACCATAGCTCCGGGAGGCACAACGACCTCATACGTCTATGACACTTTGGGACGAATCACATCCGTAACAAATTCGGATTCAGGAACAGTAAATAATCTCTACTATCCAGAAAACGGTCTTTTAAAATCCTCTAGCGATGCCAATAACTCGGTGCACAGCATAGAGAAGTATGACTCTCTATTGCGTATTGCCCAGGAGAGCTTTGCCAATGGACAACAAAAAAAGTCCATCCAGTATACCTACGATGTCACCAATAGTGGGGGGCAGAAATGTTATGGCATAGGTCATTTATCTACAGTAAGTGATTCGCAAGGGATCACTTATAACTATTGTTATGATGCGCTGGGCAAGAAGCGTTATAGTAAAATGAGCATTGACTCGAAAACGTTTACCATCGCCGCTGATTTTGACCCACTGGGGCGTATGACTGATTTAACCTATCCAGATACGAGTGTCAGCAAACGTAGCTACAATACCGAAGGTCCCCTTAACCAGATACAGCTCTGCCAAGCTGGCGGCAAAAGCTGTGAATCCTATGCCCAGTGGCAAAACTTCAGTGCTACGGGCCATCCGGCAAACATGTCCTATAAAAACGGTGTCACTACCAACTTCTCCTATGACGCAGCGACTGGTAAATTGACCAGTGCAGTTGCCGCAAAGGCTAGCACCAAGTTACTGGACAAAAGCTATAGCTGGAATGCCTTACAGCTTTTGACAGGCTTGCAAGACAATCTCAATTCTGATCTAACAATGAATGTCGCTCTTGATCCAGCCGGTTCCTTGAAAACAGTTACTTTGGGAGTCAAAAAGCCCTTAGTACGAAATTATTCTTACAATGTCTCGGGAGCCTTAACCCAAAAAGGTGATGTGGCTTTAAATTCTTATTCTGGGCAAAAGCTAACATCGTCCAGCCAAAATGGTGTTGATACAAAATACCAGTACTACAACAATGCATTGCTCAAAAGTAAAACAACTGGAAATACCATGCGACAGTTTACTTACAATGGGCAGAATCGACTCAACTCGGTCAAAACAACTACTGGCAGTTCCAGCACAAGTGCTACGTTTGTCTATGATTACCGCGGCAGGGTGGTCAAACGCACCGATAGCAAGGGCGTTATTTCTTACTATATCAGCAAAAACTATGACATCACACTTAGGCCCTCTGCAAGCAATGCTGTGTACACAAAGACCTTGCATAGTCTAGCGCATGTAGTAGCAGCTGTAAGTGTGGGGGGAGCCTTTGCCAACCAGACCTTCCCTGTTCCCTCAAGCGGTAGTTGGTACAATTTGCTTTCTTCTCTTTCCTTTGGGGTCGCTTCTAAAATATCCCAGACAAACACAATTTTTACTTTTCTGTTCTCTTTTGCTATACTCTTTGCTTTTGCAATTTGCTGTAACCCCTTCCTGTGGAAATCGCATCCGTATCTGAGAAAATTTGGTTCCCTTTTTAACTCAGTAACATTCTTCTTAGTCATCGCCCTTGTGGTGCAGCTTTTGAGTCCCGTAGCTTTGCTTGCCCAAAGTCAAGGGGATGGCTACCCAGAGGCAGGGAATACCCTCTTCTTCCATACCGACAACACAGGCAGCACTACTTTAGTAACCGGTACAAATGGAACTGTACGAACACAACTTACCTATCTTCCCTTTGGAGAGATCTACCAGAGCTTGAGCACGGGGCCTGATGATTTTCGAGCCAAATTTGATGGTAGTGAGTTCAATAGTGATATTGGCCTTTATAAAATGGGAGCCAGGTTTTATGACCCACTCACCGGCCAGTTCATCCAAGCCGACAACCGAGTTTTGGGTGGACCTTCTGTTTTAGCTACATCCTACAATCGCTTTGCCTTTTCAGGTAACAATCCGATTACCTACAGTGATCCTTCTGGCCACTCGTTTGGTGGTTTTATTAAAAACTTGGCTGTGGGACTTGCCATATCTGCGGCAATTGTTGCTGGTGCTGCTCTGCTACCCGGTGTGGGAGTTATAGGGGGAGTCGGTCTTGTCGGAGCCTACTGGGGGGCGGAATCGGCCAACGACAATTTAAACCCGTTGAAATGGGATTGGAAGTCCGGCAAAACCTATGGTGCACTCGCAGCAGGCTTTGCTGTCGCTGAAGTAGGGCTTGCCTTAACGATAGTCGCTCCAGAACTACTGCCAGAGGAGGCGGGAGCCTTTGCCACATTCATGGCTGGTCTTGGAGCGGCCTCTGTGGATGGCTTTAGCCAGAACGCAACTTTTGCCGCTTTAGGGGGAGCCAATAGCAGACAAGCCTTTATGGCGGGACTAGAGGGAGCTGCGATTGGAGCTACTTTTCATACCGCTTTTTCGGCAGCAGGAGCCGGTGTGGGAGCTGCCACTTCTCGTTTTTCGAGAACCGCAGCGGCGGAAGGGGAAGAAGCGTCCAGTTTTGGTAGGGAGAGCGTAGGAGAAGAAAGCAGTGATGGAATAGGACTAGATAGTACCTGTTCCAGTTCCTTTGCAGCAGGAACGATGGTGCAGACACAAAAATCTCTCAAGCCAATCGAACAGATTCGCCTAGGCGACAAGGTTTTGGCTACCGATGAAAAGACCGGCAAAACAGGCTACTATCCAGTTGTTGCTGAGTTTTCTAGACTTGCTGCTGATGCTGTACTGGTTATAACCGATGATCAGCTGCTAGAAACTACGGCCAAACACCCCTTCTATGTTCGGGGAAAAGGCTGGGTCAAAGCTACTGATTTGCAGAGTGGTGATGAGCTTATTACTCGAACCGGGAATAGTTTGGTTGCATCTGTACGGGCTAGGACAGAGAAAGTCAAGGTCTATAACATTGAAGTCGGACAGGCTCATACCTATTATATTACAGAGGACGGTTTTTGGAATCATAACCCGACGTGCCAATTAATAGGTCATAATTGGGATCCGATTACCCGTAAACGTACTGTAATTGCACATTTTTGGGAAGACTTACCACATACAGGGTCACAACCAAATGATGCTACTAGATATGCAGTAAATGGGGGTGTATGGTCTGCGGAGCCAAAAAGCGTAACATATACTTATGTTGATGCGTCTGGTAATACAGTCTATAGCTATACAGCTATATTTGGGCAAGGGCCAGGGAAAATTTCATCTAAAGGTACCTGGGGTTATGATGCTGGTCATATTTTCCCACAACAGTTAGGTGGTTCGGGAACTGATTTGAACAATATTTTTGCCCAAAACCCCCAACATAACCGTGGAAACGCTGGATATTTTAACGATTGGAGAAAATTTGAGAATCGGATAAGAGCTGAATTGAAATCCAATAAACAATTACGTGGAACTGCTACTTTTCAGTATTGATAGGGCATAAAATTGTGAGTAGTATTTCTAAAAAGTTACTATGGTTCGTATACTAGTTGACAGTTGCGATTTATGGCAGAAGTCTAATGAATTGACTAGCAGAGGTAAGTATGAACGAAACGGAACTTCAAAAAGAATTCGATGCGATACGCAAACTACGTGGGAAAAAGCGTGAACAAGCACTTAAGGATTTTCAGAATCACGGCGAAGTTCTCTTACCCTGGTTGGACAAAGCTATGGAAGATAAAAATGCCAGTGCACGCAAGCTGGCTTTGGGTATTTTCCAAACTATTGTTCCTAAGACACAAAAAGCGAAGGGAGTCTTAAGCGAAAAATTGGCAGAAATGCTTGCTTCTTCCAAACCAACGCAAAGAACAGTGGCTCTTGCTTATCTCGAAGATAGCAAGGTGGTACTTCCCGGTCTGGAAAAGGCGTTGCAGGAGGTGGCAGTGCGCAATGTAGAGGAAGATTCTCTGCTTCGCCTGATTCCCATAACCCAAAAGCATGTATCCGATACCAAAGAGATCCTTGCTATTTTAGAACCCTTACAGGATAGTTGGTCGCAAAAAGTTGGTGCAGCAGCAGGAAAAGTCATTACCAAAGAAGGCGGAAAATTACGTCCATCTATTTGGGAAGGAGCTCCTATTGCGCAAGGACTGGTGAAAGAGATACAACGGTTGGGGGGTGTGCCTACTGGCAAATTTGACCCTGTCGAGAAGAGATCTTTGCTGGATAGTTTCTATTCTCGTCAACACGGTAGCTGGCAGGAGACAGATCCTTTAGGAGAGTTTAAGGATATACCACCAGCTATCCATTATTTAGACACCAAAATCAATTGGCAAAGAGGTCGAAATTTTAAGCGAAGGATATACGGGGACTTGCGCGAGATAACCATTTGTGGAGCGAGTGAAAATTTTGATACTACAGTAGATACAAAACGCGTTCTCTTGTATGTGATTGACTACGATGAGCTAAGCCAGTTCTACTCCGCTGTCAACCTGTTAGATCCAAGCAATGACCCAGCGGTTTATAGTATAGACCACGATGGCTCTGATCCCTATAAGAAGGAAAGAACTTTGAGTTCCTATCTTTCGGGCTTTTGGTTGTAAAATATAAAATCTAATTACCACCAAGACTCTATTTAGCTTTGATTCTGGTAAAATTACAACGAGTCTATTTTTTAATACTGCCCAGCTTACTGACTGCCATGACAGGAGTAGGTGTGGGAGATTTGGCAACAGCAAGTTTTGTCGGAGCACATCTTGGCTTAGCTGTTCTGTGGGCGATTCTTTTGGGTGGTGTTTTTAAGTTTGTTCTTACTGAAGGAATTGCTCGCTGGCAATTGGCTAGCAATCTATCCGTTATCCAGGGAGGAATTATCCATCTCAAACTTCCCTTTATTCTGTTCATGGCAATCTATTTTATCCCCTGGTGTTGGTTTGTAGGTGGAGCACTTATCAATGCTGCTGGGGTCGCAGGTAAGGAAATCGCTTTTCTTTTCGGATGGGATGTTAGTAAAACTAGCACAGGTATTGCTCATAGTGTTTTGGCTTTGGCGGTGCTACTAATAGGAAAACAGAAACTATTTGATAAGGCAATGAGTCTATTGGCGGCCTTATTATTTGTTATTGTGATTGCTTGTACACTTTTGGTTCCTATCGATGCAATGGCAGTCGTGAAAGGTTTGCTGGCTTTCCAATTGCCTGTGAAACAAGGAGCATTGTCTTGGACTTTAGCCCTAATGGGAGGAGTAGGGGGAACACTCACTATCTTATGCTATGGCTATTGGTTGGCAGGAAGTGAGAGACAGGGAGTAGTAGGTTTGCAAACCAGTCGTCTCGATATCGCAATTAGCTACAGTTTGACCTGTCTTTTTGGAATTTGCATGCTCATCATTGGTTCGGTTGCAGTACAGGAAGGCAAGGGTCTGAGTCTATTATTGAGCATTAGCCAGTATTTTTCGCAAAACATTCATCCCCTACTGGGTAGTTTCTTTTTGTTTGCAGCCTGGGCAGCGATTTTCTCCAGTATGCTAGGCGTTTGGCAATCGGTACCACTGATTTTCGCAGACGCTTACTATAAAATAAAACAGAGAAATTTTGCTTTGGAGGACTTACCGCATACTTCTGCTTATAAGGGTTGGTTGGTAACTTTGGCAGTGGTTCCTATGTTTTCCCTGGTTTTCTCCTTCCAAGAAATGCAAAAACTGTATTCTTTGATCGGTTCCCTATTTATGCCTATATTGGCATTTACCTTACTATATTTGAATAATAAATATATATCTAAGGAGTTTAAAAATAGTACTTTCATAAATGTATGCTTGGCTCTGGTATTTCTGTTCTTTGTTGCTACAGGCTTGTACAAACTACTCTGAGAAATCACATTCAATTCATAAGAATTTTAGACTCCAATGAACTACAGGCAATGTCAAAAAGCAAAGCAGTATTCCCACAGCTAGTAGGGCTGCAGCCAAATCTTCTGCAAAACCTGCCAGAATCGCTACAGCTCCTGCGGTAATCATAGGGGGCATTCCCGCTTCAAAAATTGCCACTTTGGCACTGGCATCTCGCAGGTAGAATAGTTTGCAAAAGAAAAACGTTAGCATAGGCATGAGAACTAATTTGAGAAATAAAGAAATGCTTAGAGGGAAGAGATATTTTCGCGGTAGACGGAATCTCAGCTGCAAGCCGACAGAAATCATGACTAATGGAATTAGGGTCGATGCAAGTGTTTGCAGAATTTTTGCAAATACCGGTGTATAGCTTAGCTGGCTTAAAGGGATGGAAAGTAAGAGAGCCAGAAATGGGGGGAAAGAGAACACTTTTTTGAGAATGTTAGTTTTTTCTCCAGGTTTCTTGGAGTAGAGTGAGGTTATGAGACTACCGTAGGTAGCCAATATCAGAAAAGAACCGAGTTGGTCGTAGAGGATTGCATAAGGGATGTGGTTCTTGCCGAAAAAGCTCTCTACCATAGGAATGCCTAGAAAAGACGTGTTTCCCAAGGGAACTAAGAGTAATAAACAGGATCTGATTTCCCTGGACCAGCGAAATCAGATCC
>JBCCIA010000185.1:0-10959 GCA_039028475.1 Spirochaetota bacterium
AACAAATAAGGCACTTACAGATTCCTCATGGTGAATCCTTTCTATAGCTTGGGCAAAAACCGGAGCTACCGAGAGCAGTTTTAAGTTTTCAATTTTATCTGTGCTAGACAACCGGATTGTATCAGCTAAGACCACCTCGGAAAAATCCACTTGGTTTAACCGATTTGTCGCGTCTCCAGATAATACCCCATGCGTAGCGCAACACATAACTGTTTTGGCACCATGTTTTAATAGGGCTTGAGCAGCTTTACATATCGTCCCTGCTGTGTCAATCATATCATCAAGTATGAGACAATTTTTTCCAGCTACATCTCCAATGATATGCATGACTTCGGATACATTGGGGGCGGGTCTACGTTTGTCGATAATAGCGAGCTTGGCATTGACTTTTTTGGCAAGGTAACGTGCTCTTTCGGCTCCGCCTGAGTCTGGAGAAACAATCACTAGGTCTTGCAGTTGTTTTTCTTTGATATATTCTACTAAGACTCCCGAAAAGAACAGGTGGTCTACAGGGATATTGAAGAAGCCTTGGATTTGATCGGCGTGTAAATCCATTGTCAAAATGCGGGAAGGGCCTAATCTTTCTATGATATCCGCGACTACGCGTGCAGAAATGGGCACGCGTGGCTCTACTTTGCGATCCTGTCTACCATAGCCGTAGTAGGGAATGACCGCTGTGATACGTCTTGCAGATGCTCTTCGCAAAGCATCTAGAATTAGCAGCAGTTCCATTATGTGATCGTTTGCCGGGTTGCTAATTGACTGTACGATAAATACATCTTTCCCACGCACATTCTCGTTTACTTTGATCGATAACTCACCATCGGAAAACTTTTTTGCAGTCAATTGGGACAGGGGCATCCTTAAGTAATTGCAAATGGCTTGCGTAAGCGGCTCGTTAGAGGTTCCCGAAAAAATGGTAATAGATTCTCTCATGCTATATGCTTTCCTTCTTCCATATACTGTGCAAGTTTTTGCAAGTCTTGTTGCGAATTGACACCGCTACATTCCCAGGAGTTCTGGAGTTTCATTACTCCACAGGTTTTACCTTCAGATGTATATTTGTGGATGATATCAGGTAGGTAGTATTCTCCTTGGGCATTGCTATTGCCTATAGTATGTAGTTTTTCAAAAATAGCAGGAGACTGGAAGGTATAGGTTCCTGTGTTGATTTCTGTAATTGCCCTTTCCTGTGGAGAAGCGTCTTTGTGCTCAACAATTTTCTCAATCTTGTTGGTACTGGTTCTCACAATCCTTCCATAACCGTCAGGGGGAATGGCCTCTGATGACAAAACACTTGCTGGGTATTCATGACCCTGCGCTTCTGTGAGTAAAGCTGTAATTGTTTTAGGTTGGATCAAAGGAACATCGCCACAGGCAACCAATACTTGTCCTTGGAAAGATTGCAATACAGTTTCCGCCGTCAATAAAGCGTGTCCAGTACCCAATTGCTCTTTCTGTTCTACAAATTCTATCATTTCATAGGAACTGCATAGTGAGATTACTTTTTCTTTCTTATAACCAACAACGATTATGATTTTATCAATTCCAGCTTGTTTGATTGAGTCCAAAACATAGTGGAGTAAGGGTTTGCCTAACAATTCCACAGCAACTTTGGGCTTTTCAGATTTCATCCTAGTGCCTTTTCCTGCTGCCAGGACAACTGCACAAACATCATTCATTCTATGCATGTATTTGCGTTCCGAGTTTTATAATTGGCTGGGCTGATAGGATTCGAACCTATGCATGGCGATACCAAAAACCGCTGCCTTACCGCTTGGCTACAGCCCATTAAAATGTGAATGGAACGATAGAATATGATGGATACTTTCTTGAGCTATTTTCTACAATTTCAGATTGTATTTCCAAACCTTTTACTAAGCCGTAAAAGCAAGAACCACTACCCGTCATAGAAACGTAAGAACAGCCCCAGTTGTATAGGTCCCTTTTCAGTTGTTCCAGTTCAGGATAGGTTTGGAGAGCATACAATTCAAAATCATTTTCCAAAATACCCTGTAACATTTCCCACTCTCCTGCCTGTAATGCATCCAAACAAGGAGTTGTAAGGAAACTCCATTGTTTTCCTGTATAGTTTTTTTGTAAAGGCTTTTTTAGGTGTAAGTAAGAATCTTTTGTTGGAATCGAAAAGGGAGGAATCAATAAGAGACCATTGCCCCGCGCCATTGAAAACGGGTCGAGTTTCTCCCCAATACCACTGACTTTTGCGTGCCCCTCGCCTAAGAAAAATGGTACATCGGCTCCTACCTTACGCGCGATCTCTTGGATCTGATCCGACAGTTCGTACTTGCTGCCCCAAAATAGGTGTTGGATGAGAGCTGCGGCGTTGCTACTGCCTCCCCCCAGTCCTCCTCCTGGAGGAATACGTTTGGTGAGAGAAATATCTAAACCCGGAAATCCTGAATGAAAAGTTTTACACTCTTGGAAGGCTTTGTAGAGGATATTGCGTGTGAAGTCGCCTCTTTCGGAGACCTCCTCAAAAAGTTGTTTTTTGCCCTCTGGCAGCTCATTGTGCGAAATCAAATAGATCTGTCCATCATCACGCCTTTGGAAGGAAATTTCATCACCCCAATCTATCTTAAGAAAGAGGCTGTTCAATTCGTGGTAGTTGTCCGCTCTTTTGTAGAGAACCTTCAAACCCAGATTGATCTTTGCATGGGAAAAAATGGTGTGCATTAGAAAAAATCTACCTCTTTGCTATCCGCTAAAAGCTGTTTTCGTAGGTGTTCTGGTTGTAGTAAGACAACGGCTGAGCCATAGGATTTTACCAGTTGCAAAAACCAGTTTTCTTCTGGGATTGCTGCTTTGGCACGAATGTAGGTTTCTCCTTGGTATACCTCTTTTTTCTGTAAGACTTGCAATTGCAATTTCCGCGATAGATGGTACCAAGCGGAGGGAAGAAAAAGTAGTTCGGCTTCTAGAGAGTTTTGATTCGCTTGTTCGATAAAACTTTCAAACTCTTGGATGTATTTGGGTAGATCTTTTTTTTCTTTTTCTGGGTGAAAGGTGCTATCTAAGATTTCTATATCTTGTATAGAGTCCAATCGGAAATTACGGATGCCTTGACGTAGGTTGCAGTAAGCAGCCAAATACTGGTTTTCCACCTGGAAGACAAAATAGGGGTCTACAGTCCGGCTTTCGCTATTGCTTCTCTGTTTGTTGCGGTAGGAAAATTGTACCTTGTTTTTTTGCCGAATTGCCCTTTGGAGAACTTGCCAAACCTTTTCATTCTCTCGGAAGTCTGAATGGGGTAGAATCGTTTCGATCTTTTGTTTGATCTGTTGCAGTGAGTCCTTTCTATCCGTAATGGCTGCGTGACAGATAATCTTATAAATCGCCAACCATTCTGCAACGGATAAGTTGGTGGCTCTATCCAGGTGAACTGGCAAGTGGATGGCTACTCTGTCACCATCAAAGTCTATTTCTATGTAATCGGCAGGGGTATAGGGATAGGCTCCTACCATAAAGAGTTCACCTAGATCTTTTTTTAACTTTTCCAAACTTTTATGCTCTGTATACTGCAAGAGGTCAGAAATGACCATTCCAGGGTTCTGCGATAGAATTTTGATCAGGCTGAGTTTGCGATTTAGGCGTTCGATCGTAGGGTTCATAATACATATATCTTTCATTGCTACAATCTAAGCAAATTTTTTTTTATTTCTTACGCTTGTTTTATTTAAGAGAGAAAAAACTTTGAACCTAATGGAAATTGCAATCATAGGTTGTGGCTTAATTGGAAAGAAAAGAGCCAATAGTCTGAGAAAAGAAGATAACATTGCTGTAGTATGTGATACTAAGGAAGCGATCGCAAAATCATTTTCACAAACATACCAGGTCCCTTATGTAGTGGATTGGCAAGAGGTGGCTAACTATCCTGTAGATGCGGTGGTTATCGCGACTACCCACAATACCTTGGCTGAGATTAGCCATTATTTCTTACAAAAAAATATACATATCCTAGTGGAAAAACCAGCTGCTCGCAATTGGCAGGAGCTAAAGCCAGTATATGATACCTATTTGGCCAAGAAGCAAGACGGCGTAGTTGCCCGAGTTGGTTTTAACCACCGTTTTCACCCTGCGATGCTAAAAGCCAAAGAAATTCTTTCCGATCCATCTGTAGGAGAAAACATGTTTATCCGTGGTCGCTATGGGCACGGTGGTAGGATTGGTTACGATAAGGAATGGCGCGCAAAACCACAGGTAAGTGGTGGTGGAGAGCTATTGGACCAGGGGATGCACCTGATCGATCTATCGCGCTGGTATTTTGGTGATTTTAACAAAGTGCAGGGAATTGCGCAGACATTTTACTGGGATATGCCGGTTGATGACAATGCTTTTCTCACCCTACAGAGTGGTACTGGTCAGGTCTCACAATTGCATGTCACATGGACCGAATGGAAGAACTTATTTTCTTTAGAGATTTATACGCGCAACGTGAAATTGCATATAGAAGGCTTGGGTGGCAGTTATGGAACCGAGAGACTTGCCTATTACCATATGAAACCTGAAATGGGGCCTCCTGATACACTCATCTATGAATACCCTGGAGCAGATCAATCCTGGCAGAGAGAATGGTTGGACTTTGTCGCGGCCACAGAGGGAAAGGCTAGCGTTGGCGGAACTTTGGCAGATGCCTTGCAAGCCTTACAAATTGTAAAAACAGTCTATGAACAAAATCCACAGATAAAACTGGACTGAGGCCAAAGCTAGTATGATACCTGAATATTTTGCTTTTACTCTGCCGACAAAAATGATCTACAATTCTGGTTTTGTAGAGAGAATCGCATCCGAATTGAATAGGTTTGGCAAGAGAAAGGCATTGGTTGTGACCGATGCGACCATTGAAAAAGCTGGTTTGTTGGCCAAGTTACAATCTGGTATGCAGGGGGGAAGCGTTGCCATCACCGCTATTTTTAAAGACGTCCCTCAGAATTCAGAGTTAAAAACTGTGACTGCTGCCACAGAGCTGGCAAAGGGTACAGGTTGCAATTTTATTATTGCTTTAGGTGGTGGAAGCGTTCTCGATACTGCAAAAGTGGTTAACATCCTTCTCTCTAAAGGTGGTGGAATTCGCGAACACATCGGTGCCCAGTTGATCCAAGATAGACTGTATCCAATGGTCTTTATTCCAACAACTGCTGGCACCGGTTCTGAAGTGACACAATTTGCTATGATAGCAGATACGCAAAATGACCTAAAACTACCCTTTGCAGAAGACGCCATATTACCAGAACTAGCGATTCTCGACCCCGAAATGACTGTTACCATGCCAGCGAAGGTAACGGCTGCTACAGGTATGGATGCTTTGACCCATGCAATCGAATCCTATGTCTCGAAAGAAGCAAACCCAGTTTCACAAGCACTATCCTTACAAGCGATTGCCCTTATAAGTCAGAATATACTACAAGCAACCGCTCACCCCGATGATACCGGGGCACGCGGTGCGATGCTTGTCGCTTCTTTCCTCGCTGGTGTTGCCTTCAATCATTCCGGTGTAGGAATGGTACATGCAATTAGCCATGCTTTGGGTGGTGTCTACCATATCCCACATGGAGTTGCGAATAGCATTATCCTACCCTTTAGCGTGGAATACAACCTCGCTACTAGTGTAGCTAGGTATGCCCAAATCGCAGAGGTATTGGGCTTTGTCAATATTTTGCCGGGGCAAGAGCTTGCTAAGGTGCTAGGAGGGTGGCAGAACGCAATCGTGGATCATGCAGTTGCCCAGTTGTCTATTGTGGATGATTGGATTACAGAGCAAAAGGCGCTTGGTTTGGCTGCGCGAATCCGCTTACTCAACCAGCAATTAGCTGGAATATGTGGACACCCCTTGGATTTGCAACAAGCTGGAGTGAATGATGGCCTTGGAAAATTGCCACAACTCGTCAAAACAGCAATGAAAGACGGAACTATGCTTTTCAATCCCCACGAGGTCACTCCTAATACGGTAGAGAGCATTTTGCGTCAAGCCTACCAGCAAAACTTAACAGCTATAGAGGTAACTGCGGCTGATCTAAAAGCAGTACGTGCAGGTGTGATTAAGCCTAAGTTGAAAAACATATTTAGCGATGCAGAAGCACTCTACGATATCCTCGGCGGGTTTTACCGTAATTTAGCCAGTAAGGGAGAAGAAAGGCCAGAACTGAAAAAAACTTTTCTGAATTCAGGAATAAAAATAAAATTTGTTTATAATAACCCTGATGCCTATATTACGATCGATGCCTCCAATTCGGAAGTGAAAATCTATGATGGTAAGGACGGAGACCATGTGCAAGTCGATATAGAACTGGGTTTAGAGGCGGACCTCGCACACTACTTTTGGCATGGAGAAGTAAATGCGGTTCAAGCACTGACACGCCGAGAAGTTTCCACAAAGGGAGATTTAGCCAAGGCAATGCAGCTTTTACCTCTCTTAAATCCTGCATACGAAATATATCCACAGTTCTTGCGAGAAAAGGGTTTGGCTAGGCTAATAGTAGCCTAGGCTTGCTCAAGGAGGTATACATGGCACTCTCCTACTGTAGAACAAAAAATTGTAAAAATAGTATACAAACAAAATTCATATATAAAATTAAACTGAGGTTAGATATAGAATGATACCCGAATATTTTGCGTTTACACTACCTACAAAAATGATCTATAATTCTGGTGCTGTCAACCGAATTGCATCTGAATTGAATAAATTTGGCAAACGAAAAGCGATAATTGTCACTGATGCAATTATCGAAAAAGCTGGCCTCTTGCAGAAATTGCAAGAGGGTATGCAGGGAAGCAGTGTGGAAATTGCAGCTATTTTCACGGATGTACCACCAAATTCGGAGTTGAAAACGGTAACCGATGCTGCTGAGCTAGCCAAAAGCAACGGGTGTGATTTTGTAATTGGTCTCGGCGGTGGAAGTGTTTTGGACACAGCAAAAGTGGTTAACATCCTTCTCACAAAAGGTGGAGATATTCGCAGCCACGTTGGTGCCCAGTTGATCAAAGATAAATTGTATCCGATGGTGTTCATTCCGACAACTGCTGGAACGGGTTCAGAAGTCACTCAATTCTCCATGATCGCTGATACGCAAAACAATGTCAAACTGCCCTTTGCCGAGGACGCTACCTTGCCCGATCTGGCGATTCTTGACCCAGAGACGACAATTACTATGCCAGCCAAAGTAACTGCTGCCACTGGGATGGATGCTCTGACACATGCTATCGAGTCTTACGTTTCCAACGAATCAAACCCCGTTTCTGACGCATTGTCCTTACAGGCGATTTCTCTCATCAGCCAGAACTTATTGCAAGCTACCAGTTACCCAGATGACATCCAAGCCAGAGGTGCGATGCTTGTCGCGTCTTTTATGGCTGGGGTTGCTTTCAACCATGCCGGTGTGGGTATGGTGCATGGAATTAGTCATGCTTTGGGAGGAGTCTACCATTTACCGCATGGGGTTGCGAATAGTATCATTCTGCCCTTTAGCGTCGAATACAATTTAAGTACCAGTGCTGCCAAATACGCAAGAATTGCCGAAGTTTTGGGTTTTGTCAATGTTTTACCAGTGCGAGAGGTTGCCAAAATCGCAGGTGGGTGGGAGAATGGTCTTATCAACAATGCCGTAGCCCAGTTTTCCATATTGGATGATTGGATTACCGAACAAAAGGCCAAATCTCTGGCGGAGAAACTTCGTCTTATGAATCGCCAATTAGCTGGTATTTGCGGGCATGCACTAACTTTACAGGAAGCGGGGATCAAAGACGGTTTGCAAAAGTTACCAGAACTTATCAAAACAGCGATGGAAGATGGAGCTATGCTCTACAATCCCAATGAAGTCACTCCAGATGCTGTCGAGGAAATCATCAAAAAAGCTCATTTGCAAAAGTTAACACCTGTGCAAGTTAGTGCTGCTGACCTAAAAGCGGTACGGGCATCGGTAATCAAACCAAAACTCAAGAATATCTTCAAAGATACAGACATGCTGTATGAAGTTTTAGGTGGGTACTATCGCAAACTCGCTTCTGATCCCAAATTAAAGAAAGCGTTTCTAAACTCTAACCTAAAAGTACAATTTGTTTATAACAATCCAGATGCTTATATTACCATTGATGCATCTGGTGACGATGTAAAGGTTTACAATGGCTCCGATGGGGATCATGTAAAACTGGATGTAGAAATGGGACTGGAAGCAGATCTAGCACATTATTTTTGGCATGGAGAGGTAAATGCAGTCCAGGCTTTGACAAGAAGGCAAATTTCCACAAAAGGTGACATGGCAAAGGCTATGCAATTGTTACCAATCCTAACTCCTGCTTATGAGATATATCCTCAATTTTTAAGGGAAATTGGTCTTGCTAAGTTAGTTGTGACATAGAGATTTTGGAGAAAGAAAATATGATATTATCGTGCTATACTAAAAAAATTGAGTTAGCTCGCAAGTTAGATAGTTGTTTGGCAAGCATGGAAGGAGAAATTGAATTTGTTTGCCATGAAGATATTGATATTTTCTTGCTCCATCTATATTATGATATGCCTGAGTATACGATTATCGATTTAGATGACGCCAATGTGGCAAAATCAAATCTATTGCAAGAGCTTGCTTCTGACGTATGGCTACAAAATATCGGTGTTTTTGGTGTGCAACAAGAGTCTGGCGAAAATTTGGACTCTTCTACGCCTATTTTTACGATACTGACCTATGTAGATTTAGAAAGGACCCTGCCAAAACTACTTACAGTATTTAACAAATACCAAAACTTGCTATTTCGCTCAGGCATTTTTCATGATTTGAGTAAGAAGGGGACTTTTGTTATAGAAAATGACCCTATCTACATGCAGGCCTATTCGGAAATTTTAGCAAACTCACTTTATAAAAGGAATCTAATTGGTACAGAAAAAAAATACAGTCTCAACTTTGCCTTGGTAGAGATGTTGGTGAATGCTGTCGAACATGGAAATTGCGGCATTAGCGCAGAAGAGAAGCAAAAATGCCTAGAAGAGGGTAGGGCAATCCATGAGTTGATTGAAGAAAGAAACCGTGACCCAGAAATTGCTCGCAAAAAAGTTTGGTTAGAATACGAATTTTCTATTACAAAAGCAATTTTTAAAATTCGTGACGAAGGCGAAGGTTTCGATATTTCGAAAATTTATGACAAAAAGAATCTAGAACAGGGAATGAGCGGTAGAGGAATTCTCTTTACCAAACATATGATGGAATCGATGTCCTACAATGAGAAGGGCAATGAAGTCACCTTTACCATCGATTATGACCAAACTTCTACCTCAAATATTCCACAAGGCTTAGAAAATAGCCAAACCATTGATGTGAAGGCTGGAGATGTATTATTCCGCGAAGGGGATAGTAGCAATACCCTATACTACATCGTATCTGGGGAGTTTGAAGTATCTACCAAAAAGAATGTTGTGAATATTTTGAATAGTTCGGATATATTTTTGGGGGAGATGGCTTACCTATTGGGCAATCGCCGAACTGCGACCGCAACAGCTCTCACAGATGGCAGTGTTATTGCCATAGACGTGCACGAATGGGTAGATGTTGTCAAGAAATACCCTTATTACGCAGTCTTCCTCGCCAAATTGCTGGCTAAGAAATTGGATAAGTTGTCAAACTCAGTTGCATCTACCATAGTAGGATAAACTATTTTCAGAGCAACTGTGCAAACAGCCGTTTGAGTAATTTTTTCAATACAGGGTATGCAGCAAAGTAGAAGGCAATTATACCGAAACCAATAGCCCCTAAGGAAAGCCATAGATTCTTCAAAGATTGTTGTTTGCTAAAAGTCTTATATTCTTCTTCATTCCCTTTAAATACAACCAGAGGAAACCTAGGATTTTCCTCGAATTGCTTGCTACCTGATTCCGGGTTCTGTCCAAGCCAACCTGCTACCAATACATTGTCATTTTCTGATAGAGATGCATAAACGAAGCGGCTCTTGGAGTTTTGAGCTTCTGGGAAGTTCTGCAAGCTAGGGGGCAGGCTATTTGGCTCATTTGCATACCAGTATTGGTAGTACATATGAAATGGGTCTCGTAGTTTCCTATCTGGAATTACCAGTAATGTTTCTTCTTGCCTTTCTACATAAAAACTATCAGACTCCGTGCTGTTGTGGATCGTATTCCAAGTTTCATTGCCTTTGTGGGAGCGGCTTATTTGGATGGATAGGTCATAGTATATACAATGCTTTTCTTTTAGAGGAGAATTGATAGGATTCAAAGCCAAGGCCTTTCCTTCTATTTTGTAGTAATTTTCTGTGGGATACTCAGGCATATAGTTTTTTAAACCCCTAAGAAAACGAACGCGCAAAAAATCGATTGTGGCTTGGCGAAAAAAAATAATCCCAGGTACAATAAAGAGCAAACTGCCCCCAGCAAGTAAAATGAAGTAAATGAAAGTTATAAAGATTTTTCCTACCTCTTATTGCAGAATTTTATGGTTGAGTATAGCCCCTTTTTTCAGCTTAGCAAGTAATTTTCTTTATTTTGACGGTTGTGCCGTAGAATACACTGATGCTACTGCGAATGTCTTTGCTGCATTTTCACTATAAGCTAACTCTCTTTGTGTATATGATATTGATTCTCAATTTTGTTATTGACAATGTTTGCCTATCATCACTTCTAAACAGGTACATATGCAGTGCAATATGGGGCAATGCCTAAATTTCTAATGTTGTACAGCATAGAATTGATTTGATCCATGAAGCAGACTCCTATTGCAAAGCATCATACCTTTGGACCAAACAAGCTATATGGCTTTACTACTAAAACCATATACGTTATCTTATTTTTCATCACGATATTTACTATAGGAATCCCGATTATCCAATCTCTCTACATTTATCCAAGTTTTGTAAAACAAATCATTGAAAATACCGAAAACCAAGCAATTCGAACAGGGCAGCATCTACGAAGGGTCTTATTGACTGATTATACGCAAAATCACT
>JBCCIA010000186.1:0-10850 GCA_039028475.1 Spirochaetota bacterium
ATATTATATTTTAGTAAATATTTCTCTTAAAGACATTTTTTATTTTTTTAGGAATAAAATGCAAGTAGATAGGAATCGAATACATTCTCTCCTAAGAAAAAGAAAAAAATTTCTTGCTAATTCACAATCTTGTCTAAGTATCATTGTTTAATGATAGAAAGACTCGTATTTGTGATACTTTTTCTTCTAGGGTACCAATCATGCTCTCCTACAAAATCAGGACAGTTAGAACATAAAGATGGAAAACTTCTGGTTCATTCTTGGGATTTTCAAAAAAGTGGTAGTATTGCTCTAGATGGAAACTGGGAGTTTTATTGGAAAAAGCACATTTTACCAGGAAATTTTGATTCCTCTAGTAAAAAGTACTTCTTAAAAGGAGGTAGATCTTGGAATGACACAGCTATTGCCCAAAAAACTTTAGATGGCTTTGGTTATGCAACGTACCGTTTGCAAGTCATCCTAGACAAACCTTATAAACTACTAGCCTTACGTATTCCTTACCAATCCACTGCTTACCGTCTCTTTATCAATGGCAAAGAGGCTTATACGGCCGGAGTGCCAGGAAAAGCGATTGCCAAAAGTTCTCCTATTTATGCCAATACATTGCATTTCTTTTCTGCAAACTCTCAAAAAATCGAGTTGGTTTTTCATTTTTCAAATTATTTCCACCGCCTAGGAGGAATGTGGGATATTATTTATTTAGGCACTCCAGATGTCATTAGCCAAGAAAAAACCAGATTGCTTTCCATTGAACTCATTACCATTGGTTGTCTTATTATCACCGGTTTCTACCACATTGGATTGTATCTGTTGCGACGTAAGGATCTATCGGCAATTTTCTTTGCTGGTATTTGCTTATTGATTTCTCTTCGAACCATGTTAACGGGGCAACAATTCTTCTTTTTCCTTTTTCCAAATTTTCCCTGGGAAGTAGCTGTAAAATTAGAATACCTTTGTTTTTATTGGGTACTACCCCTTTTTCCGTATTTCTATTCTGCAGTTTTCCCTGAGGAATCTATCAGAAGAGCCAATCATACCATTTGTGCCATTTGTCTTGGTTTTGGACTGCTTACCCTAGTAACCCCTGTACGTGTTTTTTCTTATAGCATGTCTTATTTCTATATCATTACTCTTTTAGTCAGTTGCTATTTAATTGTTAATGTGTTCCGATCTGTTTATAAAAAACGCGAAGGCAGCTATGTAGTCGTTGCTGGCTCTCTAATTTTCTTGACCTGTACGGTTCTTACAATCCTTCACCAAAGTGAAATATTTCATACGACAGATTTAGTAGCTCCCGGTTTAGTGATATTTATTTTCTCCCAATCCTATTTGCTCTCCATGAAGTTTTCTAAAGCATTCTATGCAGCTGAATTGTTGTCAGAAAATCTTAGCAATACCAACAATGCCTACAGTCGTTTTGTACCTAAAGAACTGCTAAACTTTTTGAATAAAAAGAATATCACTGACATCAGATTGGGGGATCAGACCTTCCAAGAAATGACAATTCTTTTCTCTGATATCCGCTCGTTTACCAGTCTCTCTGAACAAATGACGCCAGAAGAGAATTTTAATTTTCTCAACTCTTACCTTAAGCGTATGGGGCCTATTATCCGAAATAACGGCGGCTTTATCGACAAATACATTGGCGATGGAATTATGGCATTGTTTGCTCGTTCCGCGGAAGATGCCGTACAAGCCGCTGTAGATATGATACTGGAATTGCAAAAGTACAACGAACATAGAAAAGATTCTAATTTTTCCGAAATCAATATTGGTATAGGCATCCACTCCGGCAAGATCATCATGGGTACAATTGGTGAGAATGAAAGGATGGAAGGTACAGTAATTTCAGACAGTGTCAATCTTGCCTCCAGAATTGAGGGCCTTACCAAAGAATACGCCACTAATATTATTATTTCGGAAAAAACTTTAGATTTGATCAAATGCAATGAGCGCTTCCAATATCGGTTTTTAGATGATATCCAAGTAAAAGGCAAAAGCAATAAGGTAAGGATCTATGAAGTACTAGGTTCCTCAGGAGAAAATAGTGGCGCAACGAATAAAGCCTAGAAGTTCTCTGGGTTTGGCCATGCGGTCGAGGACGATTTCTAAGTGTTTGTAAAAGGAGTAAAGGATAAGTTCCCCTATTCGCTAATAAGTTCTTTGTTTGAGCGAGAATAACTACCTAACGTTCTTCCCGATAGGTGTAAACTAACCTTTCCAATAATGCTAAATCAGAACAAATAATATTTCCACGGTCTATTCGCACAAAACCATTTGCCTTGGTAAACTTTTGGAATAGACCTAGGTCGCGATCCGAAAGTCCCATCATTTTCAAGAACTCTACCACATTCAATTGGAAGTCATAATTAGCTCTGGGAGCTACTTTGACCCTACTTTTTTCGACAAGAGTCAATAGCATATCGGCGATACGACCATTTACGTCCTTGATCATTGTATTAGCCAATTTACGATACGAGTCCCAAACCCTTTCGGAAAGAATGACAATGATCCTGGTCATGAGTTGCGGTTGCGTTTTCACCATCCCTTCAAAGTTCTTTTTGTTGATCGCTAGCAGAGCTACCTGTTCTGTAGTAATCGCAGAAGCAGAACGAGGCTTGTTGTCGATAAGAGACATCTCACCAAAAATATCGCCTTGTTTCAAAATACCCAAAGTAATATCTCTACCCTCAATCATTTTAGTAATCTTGATCTTGCCCTTTTGTATGATGTACATATCATTTCCAGGCTCGTTTTCACAAAAAATCATCTGATTGGATGGATAGTTTCTATGGGTTTCCTGCGACTCATTTTTTATTTCAACAGGAGCATTGAGCATTTCCAGCTTTTCTTTGCACTTGGCTGTGTATTCTCCGGCTGGTAGGTATTTGATATAGCTTTGGTAGAGATATATAGCACTCTCAATGTTGCCCAGGTTGAAATAGTTTTCAGCCATATCAAATAAGACAGCCAAAGAATTGCTATCGGTAATGGAGCTTTCCGCACCTCCATCAGAGCGACTGCTTAGGTTCATTTCTCTAAGTCGCTTAGAAAAATAGCGAATGATCTTCATGGCTAGAACTGGATTTTTTTGGATCAAAACACCAAAACGATTGTAGGCAACCGATATAAGTAGGCATTTGCTCATAGCGATAGCGGATTCAATTTGTGGGTATTGGCTCATGGCAGCCACGACTCCAAAAAAGTCTCCAGGTCCCAGAACTTGGCTGGAACGCTCTCCTACAGCTGCATAATCACGTTTTAAATTGACCTTTCCTTCTCGGATAATATAAAACGAGTTTGCCTTTTTCTCGCCCTCAAGAACGATATATGCACCAGCTGCAAAGGGTACCAATTTGAATGGGGGTGTTTCTTGTGCCACACAATATACTTAAAATACTGCAATTTTTTAGGCAAGTGCATTTCCATACTGGAAAAGAAAAATTAATTATCCTTCTGCCAAGCAAGCAATTGATCAATTTGGAAAAATATTTTTCCACTCGTATAGCGAGAACTGGGCTGTACGCGAAAACAGTCATACGCATGCTGCTTTTTTTGCAGAAATTTTTGGGACTGGTTCTCAAGTTCGAAGAAATTTAAGACTACGTATTCCTCCCTTTCAGAAATCACTTCTATAGCCTCCTCTAGAGTTGTTCCTTGCTTTTTTTGTAACACAGAATCTATTAGATTGCTCATCACAAAGCGGTGCCAAGCGGCATACTCACCCATAGCTTTGCTCTCATATGCAATTGCAGCATAGTAGTGCAATTCAATCTCAGGAAAATACGCATACATTGATCTTTGGACAATCGCAATAGATTCTTGGTATTTTTTCGCTTCAATAAGTTCTCTGAGTTTTTGTAGAGGCTCTGGTACATGATAGGGATGGAACAGGCTAGTTTTTCTATATTCCTGGCGCACTTCCTGGTAATCAATGCTGGATGGGTCATCGATAGCATTTTGCACGATTTTGCTATAGCGTGAATTTTTTAGATTTTGCTTTGGTTTGGAAATAACACCTTTAGGAATGTGTAAGGATTTTTGCAGCAAACTACAACCAGACACCGCTACAATAAAAATAGATATACAGATTCGGTTCATTGTGATACGACCAGCTTTTTTAGTCTTATGAAAAATTATAGCCAGAAGCAAATATTGCTTAAAAAAAATGATTCCTTTGCTACTCTATCCACTAGCAGGGGGTTATTTTGGAAAATAAGCAAGAAGCGAACAAACAACAAAGGTATAGAGAAAAGCTTTATACAATTATTTTTGAAGCTGATACACCAGCCGGAAAGACTTTTGATGTAATTCTATTGTGGTTAATTCTCATCAGCATTTTAGTAGTAAGTTTAGAAAGTGTGGCGACCCTTCGAACACAGTTTGGGACTAAATTTCGCTTTATAGAATGGCTCTTAACCGCTATCTTTAGTTTAGAGTATATATTGCGTATCTATTCTAGTCCCAATCGCTGGAAGTATATCTTTAGCTTCTATGGAGCGATTGACCTATTATCGATTACACCAACCTATCTTAGCCTTTTCTTTGCAGAAACGCATTACTTACTCACCCTACGATCCATTCGCCTTCTCCGCACATTTCGAGTTTTAAAGCTCAGCCGTTTTGTAAAGGAAAGCCATTTATTGCTGCAAGCCTTACAAGCAAGCATTCATAAAATTACGGTCTTCTTTGGTTTTATGCTGAGCCTTGTGGTTGTTTTAGGCTCGGTGATGTACCTATTGGAAGGAGAAAAGAATGGTTTTACCAACATTCCTATGAGTATCTATTGGGCTATCGTTACCGTAACAACAGTTGGTTACGGAGACATCTCGCCCAAAACGGTTGCAGGGCAGATGGTAGCCTCCATTACAATGCTCTTAGGTTATAGTATCATAGCTATACCAACAGGAATTGTCAGCTCCGAATTCAGTAAACTGACAGGTCCGACATCTCGCACATGTGAACGCTGTTATCTCGATAAGCACGATAAGGACGCAAATTACTGTAAGAGATGCGGCGAAAAACTTCCCATAGATACAGACTAAACAGAGCCAACCCTAGCTGCTAGAATAAAATACTTGGCAATTTTCACTCTTTGCATAAGCTCTCCCCTATGTCAGATACTGCAAAGTCCAAGCGTTTAAAGAAGGAATTAAAACTATTTAACATCTATGCAATTGCTACAGGTGCAACTCTTAGCTCAGGCTTTTTCTTACTTCCAGGCCTTGCAATGAAAATGACAGGTGCTTCGATGATCCTCAGCTATCTGATTGCGGCAATTCCTTTGATTCCTGGCATTTTCAGTATTGTAGAATTGTCAACAGCTATGCCAAAGGCTGGCGGTGTATATTATTTTTTAGATAGAAGTCTAGGCCCTATGATTGGTACTATAGGGGGCGTAGGGGTCTGGTTAGTTGTGATACTCAAAACTGTATTCGCTCTAGTAGGTATAGGTGCTTATATCAAGTTATTTTTCCCCAGTGTTGCCATAACCCCTCTGGCTTGTAGCTTCGCTGTATTGTTTTTAGCAATCAACCTCTTAGGTGCTAAGAAAACTGCTCTAATCCAAGCTATTCTTGTTTTTGGTGTATTGTTCATTTTAGTTTGGTTCACCAGTTCAGGGGTACAAACAATTAACTTTGATCATTTTGATAACCTTTTTGCCTCAGGTACACGCTCTATTTTTACCACCGCTGGCTTTCTCTGCGTGAGTTACGTAGGACTAACACAAATCGCCAGTGTAGCAGAGGAAGTAGAAAATCCAGAACGCAACTTACCTTTGGGAATCTTTCTAGCCCTTGGAACGGCAATTCTAGTGTATGGCGTAGGTTCGTTTGTAATGGTCGGTGTTGTACCCACTTCCCAGTTATCAGGGAGCCTAACACCAGTTGCAGATACGGCTCGGATACTAGGCGGAAAGATAGGTACAATTGTGATCACTTTCGCCGCGGTGTTTGCCTTCTCCTCTGTGGCAAACGCAGGAATTTTGTCGGCTTCTCGCTACCCACTTGCCCTAAGTCGTGACCACATATTTCCTCTCTACCTGCAAAAAGTCAACAAATGGGGGGTTCCTACCTACTCGGTATTTTTAACCTTTTTACTAATCATTTTCTTCCTGGTAGGCTTAGAACCTACAAAAATCGCAAAATTGGCCAGTGCATTCCAACTTTTAATGTTTGCAATTGCCTGCCTAGCTGTTTTTATCATGCGAGAGAGTCATATAGAATCCTACGACCCTGGCTACCGTTCTCCCTTTTATCCTTGGATGCATATCTTAGGATTTTTTGCCCCTCTATGGTTTATAGCACAACTTGGCTACCTATCCATTCTCTTCACCGTTGCCTTAATCGCCCTATCGACTCTATGGTATTTTTACTACGCGAGACAAAGGGTAACCCGTGGGGGTGCTATCTTCCACTATTTTGCTAGGCTTGGTGAAAGAAAGTTCGAAGGTTTAGACTTAGAACTTAGACAGATCTTGCGCGAAAAAGGCCTACGCCAGGAAGACCCCTTTGATGATATGATAGCACGAGCAGCGGTATACGACGCTCCCGAAGACAGTACCTTTGAAAGCATTACCAAGAGGTGCTCTGAAATACTTTCCTATAAAATAAACCTAGAAGAAGAGGAAATAAAAGAAAAGTTTTTACAGGGTACAAAAGTGGGGGCAACTCCAGTTTCTCATGGAGTTGCTCTACCGCATATTAGAATTAAAGACCTACACTCTCCCGAATTGGTCATTGTTAGAGCAAAACAAGGCATTACCATCGATCTAGTAAAAGAATATTGGGGAGAGGAAATCGCAAAACAATCCGTATATGCCTTCTTCTTTCTAGCTGGCTCCGAAGCTTCTCCCAAACAACACCTGCGTATCCTGGCGCAAATCGCCGAACGCATTGATGGGGAAGGATTTTTAGAAGATTGGCAAGAAGCACAGACGGAACAAGAGTTCAAAGAAATTTTACTGCACGAAGAAACCTTTTTACCGCTACAACTTTCCCTTGCAGATAAAACAAGTGCTCTCATTGGCAAGGAACTGCGAGAATTGAAATGGCCAGATGGAACTTTAGTAGCACTTATCAACCGAGAAGAGAAAGCTATCATTCCACGTGGTAGTACGAAACTAAAAGAACATGATAGGCTTACCATCATTGGCGAAAACCGGGGTATCAGAGAACTGAGAAAACAATATGAAGTGTAAAGTTTTTACTTTTCTCCCTATTTTTCTCTTACAGTCCTGTTTGTCGAGTATCACAGATACAAAACAAGCACCTGTCCATTTTGCTGAGTTAAACTCACAAACGAAGCCGTTGCCCTATATACTCTACCTGCCTCCTAACTACAAAAAATCGCAACAAAAATGGCCACTGCTACTATTCCTACACGGTGCTGGAGAGAGAGGAAATGACTTATCTCTTATCAAGCGACACGGGCCTCCTAAGCTCATCCAAAATGGAAACTTTTCCTATCCCTTCCTAGTTTTAGCTCCACAATGTCCCCAAAAATCCTGGTGGCCTAAGCACAGCAAAACCTTAGCCCAGCTAGTACGTACTATCAGCAAAACGTATAGCGTAGATAAGCGGCGTATTTATGCCAGTGGCTTGAGTATGGGTGGCTTTGGAACCTGGTCTCTCGCTGTAGAATACCCAGATTTATTTGCAGCCTTTGCTCCTATTTGTGGAGGGGGGGAAATGAAAAACGCCTGTGTTGCAAAAAACGAACCCATATGGGCGTTTCATGGTGAAGATGATCCAGTTATTTCTGTCAAAGAATCAAAACAAATGGTGTCCAAAATTAAAAGTTGCGGTTCCACTAGCATTCGTCTAACACTTTACCCCAAAACGAAGCACAACTCCTGGACTCAAACCTATAAAAATCCTCAGCTATACCAGTGGTTACTGCAACAAAAAAATAGTGAATAAAACTCATAAGCATTTCCTCTACTTTCTCAGCTCTTTTGTACTCACTCTTGCTGTGATTCCTGCATATTTTTCTTGTATTGGTTTCGAAAATACTTACTTACAAATCCCCCAGTACAAAGACTACCTACCTGAAAGCGCAAAAGCCATTCTATTCCCACCACCTCCCCAGTACAAACCGCTAGTCGATCCTGCAAGAAACCAAGAAGATACAGACTATCTTAAAATAGGGACAAAGCATTCCTATTTTAAGAACTTCTTTGAAAAACTACGAACCCTAGAAAGAGAAAAAAATACCGTTGTCAAAATTATCCACTACGGTGACTCTTTAGTTGCCAATGATTATGTGACCTTAGATTTTAAAAGGAATTTTCAAAAACGATTTGGAGATGGAGGACGTGGCCTTGTTCCTGTGGTGAAGTCGATCAAAATTACCGGAAGAAATGTGCTAGAACATACCAATGCAACTAGCTCAAGAGATTTTCGTTGGGATGCCGTGGAACCACACAGAGGCCTAAAACAGGGGTACACCAACCCTAACTTAGGCTTCTTAGGAGAAACATACATTCCACGTAGAGATGGATCACGCACACGACACAAGCTATACAAAGGTGCCCAGGCATGGGACAAAATTCGTGTTTTCCTCCGCTCACCACAAGATCTAACAACAAAAGCAAAACTGACATTCCAAGACAGGAATACAGAAAATAAAGTTATTCACCGTACAACTACGCTTCCTGCTGCTAAATGCAAAGAACTCACTTTTTCGGGAAACTCCAGCAAAGATATTTCCGTGGCATTCTCTGAAATATCCTCCCCTCCTCCCTTCCTAGACGGGATAGCGTTAGAGACAAAATTTGGCATATCATATACATCAGTTTCCCACGTTTCTATGGAGACGAATGATAGAATGACCATTCCCGATGATAACTTTTCTTGTGGTATGCAGTTGTACCGTCCCGATCTAATCGTTTACCAGTTCGGTGTAAACGAAGCGCAGCATATGTGGGTTTTTTCGAAACGCAAAGTAGAAGTATTTAAAGCAAATATAAAAGCTGTTGTTGCAAGAGTCAAACAGGTGTCTCCCCAAACCGACGTTCTGATCATTTCTCCTATTGAACGTATACGGAAAAATCGTTTCGGCAGGGTAATTACTATGCCAGAAATGATGGACTTACGCAGAATCCAAAGAGAGGTCGCGGAAGAGTTGCAGGTTGGTTTTTATGATACATATTTAGCAATGGGAGGAAAAGGTACAAACGATAGGTTCTTTTACAAACGCTACATTATGCCAGATAGAATACACCTACGCCGTCCTGGTGGAAAGATGGTAGCAAAACAAGTCGTAGGAGATATTCTTCTAGCATATGATGATTACAAGGGGATCAAGAAAAAAGAACTCACTGCAAAGAAAAAACAACTTGCAGAAGAATTAGAAAAACAAAAAAACCGAGAGGTTAATTTTAATTCTCCTGCATATGCCTTCTTTCTTTTGGGAATCTTCATCTGCCTAGCATTCCTTCCTAGATTTCACGGCGGAAAATTATTTCTCCTTCTGCTTGCCTCCTATTATTTCTATACGTCTTGGAATCCTAGCTACCTCTTTTTAATATTGCTTTCCACCTGTATTGACTACGCTACTAGTTTACAAATACAATCCTTGCAAATGCAAGGAAAACGCGGAACCTCATACCTATTCCTTTCTTTATTTTGCAATTTAGCTTTGCTCTTTTTTTTCAAATACTTCCACTTCTTACACGACTTACTTACGCAGATCAAACTGAATGGATCGTATCTTTCTGGTTTGCCACAGAGATTTACCTTTCCCTGGACGATCAATGGAGAAATCAAAAGTATTTCCATGCAAAATCTTACCTTACCAGTTGGAATTTCTTTCTATACTTTCCAAACGATGTCGTATACAATTGACGTTTGGCGAAAAGTCATTCCCGCTGAAAGTAGTTTTCTCAAGTTCTCTCTGTACGTGAGTTTTTTTCCGCAACTGGTAGCTGGTCCCATTGTCAGAGCTGCCGACTTTCTCTCCAAATTGAAAGATAGGCTAGAGCATTTCCGTTTAAATCCATACCTTTTTTCGACTGCTATTTTTTTAATTCTCTCAGGTCTTATCAAAAAAAATTTTGCTGATTGGATAGCAGGGAATCTAGTCGATGGAGTTTTTCACAACCCCGATCTATACAGTTCTTTGGATATATTATTTGCTATTTATGGCTATGGATTCCAAATCTTTGGCGATTTTTCTGGCTATACAGACATTGCCATTGGCTCTGCTATGCTCTTAGGCTTCTCTCTAACAGAAAATTTCCACCGTCCCTACCTATCGAGCAGCATTACTGAGTTTTGGCAAAGATGGCATATTTCTTTAGGAAAGTGGTTTTTACAATATCTATACATTCCATTAGGAGGAAACCGTTCTTGGGTGTATAGAAATCTATTTATTACCATGTTTCTCTGTGGACTTTGGCACGGAGCAGGTCTACAATTTGTCATTTGGGGTGTATTGCACGGTTTATTTTTAGCCTTCGAACGTATTACCGGCTTACATAAAACGCCTGAACAGCCAATTCTTAGAGTGGTAAAAATTGTTATCACATTTCACATCGTTTTATTTGCTTGGATTATTTTTCGGAGTGAGAATTGGACGAATTTTGCAGATGTTCTAACGGCTCTATGGAAAAATAACGGGCAACCTACCTCACAAGTTAAGGTATTCTTCACGATCCTACTATGCTATATGGGCTGCTTTTTACCAACACAGTACTGGAAAAAACTCAAAAATCACTGGAATGCCTCTCATCCTGCTTGCCTAGGGGTTGCAGCAGGAATAGTAAGTATTTTACTGTTCAATCTAAAGATTGCAGACTTAAAACCTTTTATTTATTTCCAATTTTAAGCATAGCTACTCAATCAATC
>JBCCIA010000187.1:0-10767 GCA_039028475.1 Spirochaetota bacterium
CGAAGTGCTTGCCCAGCTCGATCAGCCGATCGACCAAGCCTTCCGTGATCTGCAGGTGGGTGTTCGTCTCGCTTTTAAAAGTATAGAATCCCTGTTGTGGGACAGAAACGCTAAGGCTCCCCTCTTCTTTGCTTTGGTAATAACGACCAGTCTCTTTGATAAAGATTTGGCTATATGGTATAGGAGTACCGTCGCCTTTGCTTATTATAAGGGTTATCTGGAAAGACTCTTGGCTGAATATTGGTAAGGATAGGACAACAATACAAATCAGAGAAGCGATCAAAGTCAAACAATCTTTCTTTTGCATAAGATCTTCCATAGAAAATTAACTCTTGACAGGAATCTATTTCTTTTTTTTTTCAAGGAATGCAAACATACATAGATAAAGTAAAAAATATTTTAGAAGCCTTACCCTATATTACAGAATTTGCGGGAAAAATTATTGTAATCAAATATGGTGGAGCTGCAATGGTCAACGAAGACTTGAAAGAATCCTTTGCGACTGACATTACTCTATTGAAATACCTAGGCATCCACCCCGTTATCGTCCACGGTGGAGGGCCTTTTATTAGCCAAGCACTGAGAGAAATGCATGTAGATACTGAGTTTGTCCAAGGACACCGCAGAACAGATCGAAAAACCATGGAAGTCGTAGAGATGGTTTTATCTGGTAAAATAAACAAAGAAATCGTAACTCTAGTGAATTCCAAAGGAGGCAACGCAGTGGGAATTTCAGGTAGAGATGCAAAATTGGGAGTCGGCAAAATATACCAACCTGAAATTAAAAAAGAAGATGGCAGTATAGAAAAACTAGATATTGGTCTCGTCGGCCAAATAACACATATGGATAGCAAAATCATCTCTACCCTATTGCAAGACGGCTTTATTCCAGTCATATCACCCATTAGCGAAACGCAAGATGGAACACCTCTAAATATCAATGCAGATATCTTTGCAGGCGCCTTAGCAAGCCAGCTCCAATCTGAAAAATTAGTTTTGCTTACAGACACGGAAGGAGTCATACTGGATGGCAAGCCACAAAGCACACTCAAGAAAACAGCTGTAGAAAAGTATATTGAATCTGGTGAAATTTCAGGGGGAATGATTCCTAAGGTAAGGTGTTGCCTGGACGCAATCGCCCAAGGAACTCATAAGGCTCACATAATCGATGGTAGAATTGTCCATTCCGTTTTATTAGAAATTCTCACGGATAAAGGAATAGGAACCTTGATTGAGAAATGATTCTCCTATACCCTAATTCATGCCATGCAATTCCAGGAGGGCTTCTGACTTTGCCTTCCTGCCTATAAACTTTTCAAATAGTACCATTGCGTTTTCACTGCTTCCCTTTTGTAGAACATTGCGATAATAAGATTCTGCCAACTCTCTATCAAAGACTCCTTTTTCACTAAAGGCCAGATATGCATCAGCACTTAACAATTCTGCCCATTTATAGCTGTAGTAACCGGCAGCGTAGCCACCAGCAAAGATATGTGAGAAACCATGCTGGAATTTATTGTATTTAGTGCTTGGAAAAAGCTTCATACCTTTGCGAATCTCATCCAGTATCGACTGTACCTGTTGTTGCGTACAATCCTGCATATGGATTTTCATATCAAAAAGAGCAAATTCCAATTGTCGTAAAAGAAAAATCCCTGAGAGAAAATTTTTGCTTTCGACTAGTGTCGTAATCATTTTTTTCGACAAAGGTTTTGCAGTTTTATGGTGTTTAGCAAATAACTTGAGAACATCTTTGTGATAGGCAAAGTTTTCTAAAAATTGGCTTGGGAATTCAACAGCATCCCACTCAACTCGATTGATACCACTGATTGATATTTCATTCACCTCTGAACATAGATGTTGTAAGGCATGACCCATTTCATGGAATAGAGTCACAACATCAGAAGCACGAAGCAGTGAAGGTTGTGTCGCACTCGCAGGGGAGAAGTTCGCTACAACAAAAGCTGATGCAAGCTGCTTCTTATTTTTTGAATTGGTGTGATGGGTTTGCCAGCTATGCAACCAAGCTCCCCCACGTTTTTCAGGACGAGATTCTAAATCAAAATACAAACGGGCAAACCTTTTTTGATCCTTAAGCAGTTCATAGACAAAAACAGACTCATCCCAAACAGGAACATCAACTTTTACGGCATCAATTGCCAAAAATTTCTGCAAAAACTCTAATAAACCTTTTGTAACTGTCTCTTTCTCAAAATAAGGACGATATTTTTCTTCCTTTAAAGCAAACCTCTCTTGTTTTAATTTTTCTGCATAATAAAGTCTATCATAAGAGGCCAGAGGTGTCTGTAAGCCATTTTGCTTAGCGTATGCTTTCAACTCTCGCAGTTCTTTTTTGGCATAGGGCCTCCCCTTCTCCAAAAGTTCTGTCAAAAAATCTAAGACCTGTTGTGGAGATTCAGCAATTTTTGTAGCCAAACTATAATCTGCATAACTAGAAAAGTTTAAAATCTTGGCCTTCTCTTGCCGCAACTTGAGTATTTCTTCTAGTAATTCTCCGTTTTGTGGAGCTCTTGATAGATAGGCTTTTTCCAATTGTTTCCGCAGTTCTCGGTTGGAACCATAAGTCATGTACGTTATATAGCTTGGAGCATGGAGAGTAAACTTCCAAGCAGTTTTTTTATTATGTTTGATGGCTGCTAGTTTTAACTCATTCTTTGGTATTTCAGCCACATCTTTCTTATTTTCTACGATCAGTTCATACTGTTGGTTTGCTTGCAAAAGATTCTTAGAAAATAGATTTGCCAATTCGCTCAACCTTAAGTTAATTGCCTCTAAACGAACCTTTGCTGCTTTTTTTAAATGAATTCCTTCTAATTCAAAGTCACGTATTGAATTATTAAGAACTTTGATCTGTTCCGGCGTTAGAGTTTTCTTTTCTGCCTTAAGGACTTTTTTATAGGCGCGGAATAATTTTTGATTTTGTGATAATTTCGTAAAATACTTTGTAAGCAGTTGGTTACAAGCCTCGTATGCTTTTGCAGTTTCTTCAGAATGTTTGACAGAATTCAAATGAGATAATTTTGTAAACTCAGTGAGTAGAGCTTCGTTATTTTCTTCCAACCTCTTTACAAGATTCAAATAAGTAAATTCTTGTTTTTGCAATATAGCTTGCAAATCAAGCTCATTTTGTTGCAGTAACTTTGTGATACGTTGTTGTAGAGAAGGTATTTTTATTTTTGTAAAAGAGGCAAAACCTATTTTAGATGGAGAGCTTACTTTAACCATAGTATTAGAATCGACACAATCCTCTTTTTTTACAGTCTTTTTCACCTTGAAAAAATATTGCACAATCCAGGGAGTCCTATAATCTGGACTGGCAGGGTGGAATAGAATGGAAAATCCAGAAGGTTATATTATTGGAGAAGGTTATGTTGGTAGTTATTTCAAGAATTCCCATAGAGAATGGATAGGCACACACCGAGAAGTACACTCCAACGATAAAACAGTCATTTTCGATACAATGGTACGCAAGACTTGGAAAAACCTATCCCAAGCGAACTGCTGCCTCATTACCTGTCCTTTACGAGAGGGGAGTGATTTCGTTTTTAAAGAATTACTGCATTTCTTGAAGGAACATTTTTCAATGATTGTGCTTTTGAGTAGTACCTCCGTTTTTTTGGAAAAAGGTTCACAACAAATATCTATCAACGAAGAAAGTGTATTAGATCCAACTAAAACTCAAGTGAAAAGAGAGGAACAATTGCTCTCTATAGGAGCTAGTGTTCTTACTCTAAGCGGTATTTATGGGCTAAATCGCAGTCCATTGACTTGGTTGCAAAAAAACCTCGTTTCCAACAATAAGCTATTTGTAAACTTAATCCATGTAGAAGACATTGTAGAAATTATCACCCGTGTGTTTCAGAAAAAGATCCAAGGGGAACGTTATATTGTAAGTGATGGCCAAAAACACTATTGGGAAACGATCATAGAGTTCTGCAAGGAAAAAGGTATGTTAGCACCTGAATTCCAAAGAACAAAACAAAAAGAGCCCATCCATCGCTATCTATCTAATAAAAAATTACTGAAAATCTTACCTTCCGATTTCACCTTCCAAAACCTATACCAATTTTTAGAAATACAAGGAACTACTACAAATGGAGAAACTTGAAGATTCAAAAAAATTTAAAGACTGGCAAAACGTACTTTTAAAAAATGGTATTGAGATCAATCGTATTACCAATTTAAAGACAATACACAAGGGCAATGGGGAAGCCTTATTCGGATTGGTTGATCTAGATGCAAAGGACTCACAAGGACAAAAATTACTTCCTGCGGTTCTACTCAGGGGTCATTATGTCTGTGTTTTGGTATGCTTGATTGATAAAAGCAGTAAAAAAAGACAGTATCTTCTAGTAAAGCAACGTAGAGTCGCCGATGGTTCTATTTTCTATGAACATCCAGCAGGAATGTGCGATAACGAAGAGGATCCTTGGGCAGTCGCGATAAAAGAAGTACAAGAAGAAACTGGACTCAACATTAACAAAGAAAATTTAAGTTTGCTAGTGGAAAAACCACTCTTCAGTTCGCCCGGCCTTTTAGACGAATCTGGATATTTTTTTTGCTGTGAAATAGAACTTAGCCAACAAGAGATTCTTAGCTTTGCGAACAAGGCTACTGGAGCAGAAGGGGAAAATGAATTCATTGTTACCCATCTCTGTGAAGAGAAAGACTTGATGCAACTAGTCAAAAATACAAGTAGCTATTTACTGAACCTACTCTATCTACAAAAGATACGTGCTCAAACCTAAACCAACCCCTTTAGGGAAATCTATGTATATTTTGGGGATATGTATCCTCTGCCCTCTACTAACCCTTTACGGGATTATCTCTTATAAAAACCAAAAGATTAAGCAGACATATTCTAATTTAACAAAGCACGGGATGAAAGTTTTCTCTACGCTGACTGGATATTATACCATTGTAAAAAATGGCAAAAAAATTCATATCTATACCTACCTGACTCCTGATAAAATAGGCAACAAGCATGAGATCACCGAGGCTGTTGATGCTAAGACAGCACAACGTTTACGAGTAGGAGATACTTTGATTACTTATACCGATGCTTATGAAACGTTTGGCAATAAAAAGATTGTCTCACATATACCAGGCAATTCGATTCCTGGCTCTAATTATGATTTTCTAGTTGTTTTTTTCAAAACGGGAATCTTTTTTTCTATTTCCCTCATTATTGTAGGACATATTCTACAATTTCTGCATAAGCTGAAAACTTAGAGAAAAATCAGTTAAACTTTAAAGAATAGTAGGTTTCTTCAGCTGCGAGTATCTTCCCACTACGAGTATCAATAAGACGACAATTAATGTCTAAGCCATTTGCGTAGGGAGAAACCAACCCAGTCACTACTGCATCCAACTCTAAAAAATTACCAATAGCCCGCATAGACTCCAGATCAATTCCACCTTGCAAAGATAAGTCATTTTGGGCTAATTTCTTTTGAAATAGCAAGCGATCTAAGATAACGACGTTGTCCTTTTTTGCTAGTTCTGTAGATAACTTTTCAGACAATACATCGCCAAAGTTATGTTCATTGCCACGCATGTCTGTAAAGGTTAAAACCATTAGCTTTAGTTTCTTTTTACCAATTTTTTGGCTTAGAGAATCTGCAATAATCCGCATAGGAGTTCTTGGAGTCGGATTGATATATGCAACTGTATTGATCTTTTTTTTACCAGAAGAGCAACTGGCACACAACCACAGCAACAAAATACTTATTTTAAAAGCGGAATAATTCATCGGTAAATGCATAATTTGATTTTTTATTGTATTTACTCTCCAATAAATTGTACGAAACAAAAGAAAAATGGGGCTTTAACGCCTTTATATAATAGTTTCGGCTTCTTGCATAGGCATAAGGGTCAGAAAATCCTAACTTTTTTTGCATTCTTGCATAATCATCTGTGGTAGGTACTGAGAAATACAAATAACGGACGCAATGAGCAATTTTTTCCAACAACTGCGGTATATCTTTTTTAATATATTGAAAAACAGAATTACAAAAACAAAGATCAAATGGCTTCTTTATTTTGTGGGATACTAGATAGGTTTCGATGGTTCCATGAAATATAGCAATCTCAAATTTCTTAAGCCACTTTCTCTGTAATATCTGTGTAACCATTGTCTCCGAAGGGTCTACCGCAATGACTTTACGAGGTTGGAATACACGACAGGCTTCTTGCAAAAGAATACCTTTGCCAAAACCAAAGTCACCGAGAGAGCTAACATGTACATTCATCAAACGGAATAGAGAGGAAAGATAAGCAATGTGCTCTTTAGCATTGTATATACCATCAATGGTAAAGGTATCTCCATACAACAAATTCCAGTAGTCTTTCTCAAAAGGCAACCGGTTCGCTGCGGATGTCACAATAGATTTAGACATAGTGGGAAAAAATTCTTAAGCATTCGTAGGTTCTTCTTGTTGTTGCAAAATTTTTTGTTTTTGCAAGGCTTTCCATTCTACAGGTTCAATATTTTGGTAAGAGTAAAACAAAACAACCATAAGCAAAACGAGTAGAACAACAGAAGAAATCATACCACTCAGTTCACGCTCGGTTCGCATGAGTATTTTTCCAATAAAAAGCAAGGCAGCTACGGGTCCAAAAGCCCAGCTCAAATTAAAAAAACTATAGGCTAAAAAGCGAAAAGAATTGGTTCCAAAAGTGTCAAAAATCCCGGCAAAAATCAACCCAGCAAGGAACAGGATAGAGTATACAATGAGAATCTTGCTAGCGATGCTTTTCTTCTTATAAAATACCACTGTTTTCATCCTATCCTCTTTCATCTTAACAAAGGAGATCCGGAAGACAAAAATAGTAAATAAAACTAAAAACGCGGATAAGTTTGTGTATAAGGCAGCGATAGAGAAAATTAGCAAAAGCAATATGTCAAAAATACTTAGCATTTTACAAAAGAGAATCAATGTAAATATAAAAATGGCACAGAGCATCTCTGAGCTATAGGCATATGTAAATCGAATATTAAACGAAATAAAAGCAGTGACAAAAAGAATGATATGATGGTTTAACTTCCACTTTTCTCTTTCAAATAAAAGTAATAATAAATGCAAAAACAAACTGTAAACAATAGCAAGAAAGGACTGGTAAGCTGGTAATATATCTAAACGAGTCATTCCATGCCAAAAACTTAGAACCCATGCAGCAACAGGTTCCCGGAACTCTAAAGGATTCCCATCCATACCTATGTACTGGATGTTGGCAAATTTCAAGAATTCGTTCTCAGAAATACTGCCTCCTTTTAGATAATAAAAGGAAAACAAACAAATTGCCAATATAATAATAGAAATAATTACTTGAAACGGATTTACAGATTCTTTTTCTTCAAAATATCTCACAAAATTCTCACAGCTTATTCAGTGTGCCTATTACTGATTTTTCAGGATCTGCAATTTTAACAACCAAATTATTTGTTCTATTTCATAAAGATTAAGAATTTATTTCCTTTCTTTATTTAGTGAGGACTTCATTTTGGCCATGGAGGGTTAAAAGTATTGCGTATTCGTATCCAAGAAGATGAACGAGGACTTTTATTTCATTACGGTAATTATGTGCGAAAACTGTCACCAGGTATCCACTATTTTTTACCATTTTCAGGGTATTCCATTGAAAAATTCAATTTAGCTCTTCCCTTTCTCCCTTCACAAAATTTAAATCTCTTTCGCAATGACGAAAAGCTGATGCAAGAACTTCATTTTATCGATGTAGCTGATAAGCAGATCGTCTTACATTACCAAGATGGACACTTCTATGAAGTTCTTGCTCCCGGGCGCTATGCTTTTTGGAAAAAACTTGTGCAGCATGACTTTCACGCTGTAGATTTAACAGAAACAGAAGTACCTGAAAAGTTCTACGAGCTTTTCCATAGCTTACAAACTAGCCCGCTCCATACATATTGCCAACAATATGTCTTGGAAGAATATGAAGAAGGTCTGCTTTTTTACAATGGGGCATTCCAAAAAAAGTTATCCCCAGGAAAGTATTTTTTTTGGAATAATGGTATTGCAGTGTCTATCAAAAAAGTAGACAAACGCCAGCAACAAATTGACGTACTAGGCCAAGAACTCCTTACTGCAGATAAAATCAGTTTGCGGCTAAACTTTATTTGTCACTACAAGATCATTGATGCAGAAAAAGTGCTTCTAAACATTAAGTCCTATGAGGAGCAAATATACATTCTTCTACAATTGATCCTGCGAGAATATATTGGTTCTTTGAAATTTGATGAACTCTTACTCAAAAAACAAGAAATCGCGAACTATGTCCTTGGCAAATTAGCAGATGACGCACCAAATTTTGGTTTGCATTTTACATTTGCTGGAGTCAAAGATATTATCCTACCCGGCGAAATACGTGAAATTCTCAATACTGTCCTAATTGCAGAAAAGAAAGCCCAGGCAAATATCATTACTCGTAGAGAAGAAACAGCATCCACTCGCAGCTTATTGAATACTGCAAAACTTATGGATGACAATCCGACTCTCTATCGTTTAAAAGAATTAGAATACATTGAGAAATTGAGTGAAAGAATTAACAATATTTCCATTGGTAGCAAGAATGGTAATCTGATAGAAAATATTAGCCAACTCTTGCAAACACCTAAAAGTTAATTAGCATCTTTTGCCCAAATTACTTGGAAAGAATCAAAGGTAAACTCATGCACATAGCTAGTATCAATCCTACTATCTTGTACACGAATAGAATGAGGCAATGCAATCCCCTGGTATGATTTCCAGTTAGAATAGGCAAGCGTACCGCGGTATGATTGCAAAAAAGAACGCATGGTAAAATCAACAAACTGAACTGAGTTATTTTTGGGAAGAAAAGAAACAATGAACTGATCTTTCTCTTGCAAAGGCACACTATCCTTCGTAGAAATAAATACCTGCTTGGTGGAACTCCCACTCTGTAGAGCATAGGCAAAGTCCCTTTGACAAAGAGTATGTGGCCAGTAAAAATAATCAAGAAACGATTGTAAATACAAATGTGCCTCTTTATCCTCGGCAAATTTTTTGTTAGCAGCTATTTCCTGGAAAGTCTTGCCATTTTCTATTCCAATTACTTTGATTGTCTTTCCTTTTGGATCTAACATCTGGTAACGAATAGATCTATTTTGTACCCCAATCTCAGCTACAAATGTTTGTTCAGCAAAAGAAACTGGAGTAAACTTACGAATCAAGTAAGAATTCCAAGAGTCTCGCCCTTTGGTATAGATCTTACTAATTTGTAAAAACTTGTCGCTTTGCAATGCATTCCGCATGTCTTGGCAAAGCGCTTGGCCTTCCTTTTCCAGTTTTGCAGATTGTAAAACTCTACCCTCTCTTAAATCAGCTACTCCGCAATAGCCTAAAAGTCCACTAATAAGAAAAAAGAATACCACACGTCGCATTTGCTCTCCTGAATTGCCCAAACAATGAATAATCTATGCTACTTGTCTACTAAAAAAGAAAGGGTTTGCGATAACACTTTGCGAAAAAGCTACCATTTTAGCTAAGGTCATAGTATGAGAATTTTACTCTATGCTACAGTATTTCTAAGTGTGTTTGCTTGTGTTTATTTAATGGTACGTTTACTAGAACGTTTCTTTCCCAAAAAAGAAAAAGTCATCTCTGTTTCGGCATTTGTATTGTTACTTGTTGTAGAAATTTTTCTTTTAGGTTTTGTGGTTCCCACGCTGTTCAGCGACTTCCAACAGGGGGTTTCCCTCTCTTGTTTTCCCATACAATGCAAATACCTACAGATAGAAGGCAAATATCGTAGTGGGTCTGGCAAAACAACTTATAGGCGGCCATACTATTGGCTGTATGATTACCAAACTGGTAAGAAGCTCTATGAATTCAAGGATCCAAAGAAATTATACCGCGGAATCTTTCAGGAACACCTAGTCTTTCGCAAAAAGAAACATTATATTTTAAAGAAAGTTACCAATACAAAGGAACAATACCAAGAAAAACGCCTATATACGTTTATATTAAAGCAACTATCTCTACCAGAACAGAAAATCCACCGTATAAACTTCACAAAAAATGCTAGTACAATCGGCTTTTCTATTATAACCAAACAAGCTGATAGCTATACCCTAGTTGAAAATCGCTTTCCTAAGATTTATATAAATCGCAACGGTGTCGGTCCTTGGAGGTTTGTTTCCCTATCACCACTAAAAAAGAAATTATCTTATAAAAAAAGGCTGTTAGACAATACCTATTTAAATGCAAAGATTATCGCCTTCAACCAAGAGCATCTTATATTACTACATAACAAAGAGTTAGACAACCGACAATCGTTCGTTATTACCATGATAGACAAACAAGGTGAGAGACAATGGCAGCATTCAGCTAAAACTTTAGGACTAAAGTTCATCGGCAAGCAAAACGCTATGCAAGACTACCTAAATCACGAATTAGTCCTTGCAATAGTAGGAAGAGGACAGGACACATCTAAACTTGACAGTTGGTTTTCTAACCAGTACTTGTACATTTATAAGATAGCAATGGAAACAGGAAAAATTTTGTGGAGAAAAAGAGAGTCTGGTTCTGATTGGTAAGAAGTGATTTAAGAAAATAAATCGAAAATTTACGTTTCCCTATAAGCGAGTAATTTGGAAATCTTCTCTTCTGTTGCCGAAAGACGAGCAAACATCACTCGTAGAACCATAAAAAGAAAATAATGGGTGATCCGGCTCACACGGATAAACACACCCGTGTCGAGCTGACC
>JBCCIA010000188.1:0-10759 GCA_039028475.1 Spirochaetota bacterium
AAACGGTGGAAATGTTTGCTCCCGGTCAAAATAAAATTCCTGAAGCAACTTTCTATACTGCGCTTATCTTTCTGGCAGAATGCGATTCAGAAGGTGAAGCAGAGCGAGAACAATATTTTGAAAAAATTGCTCCATTGCGGGAGAAAATGAAGATCTGGTCAGACAATTGTCCAGCCAATTTTCTTCACCGCCATTATCTTATCGAAGCAGAAATCGCCAGAGTTAAGGGAGATGAAATGAAGGCAATGGATCTTTACCTGCAAGCGATTGATTCTGCAAAGGAGAATGAATACATCAACCTCGAAGCCTTGGGTAATGAACTTTATGGTAAATTTTGGCTACGCAAAAAACAGAGTCGCATAGCGGAAATCTATCTCAAAGATGCCCACTATCTTTACAGGCGTTGGGGAGCTTTTGGCAAAGTCAAGGCAATGGAAGAAGTCTACCCGCAATTATTGACTCAGGATATGCCAAAAGTGGGAACTCGCCAAACCATTAATATGACAACCACAACCACGGGGGGTACCGATGTTTTGGATTTGGGATCGGTTATGAAAACCTCACAAACTATCACCAGCAACAGAACGATCCAACATAGCATTAGCTCCGAAACTACAGGCAACATAGAATCCTTGGATATCAACTCTATCATCAAAGCCTCACAAACAATTTCTGGTGAAATCGTAATTGATAACTTACTCGGCAAATTGATGAACATAGTAGTCGAAAATGCAGGTGCCGAAATGGGTGTTCTGTTGCTAAATTCGAAAAGTGGTTTGGTCGTAGAAATCGAACAATCAAAAAACTCTGTCAATTTGATGGATTCGATTCCTATACAGTCTTATACAAGCGACAACAAACCCCTATTGCCTAAAACTATCATAAACTATGTCAAACGCACAAATAGCTACCTGGTACTTTCCAATGCAACCAATGATGTAAAATTTGGTAAGGACCCTTATGTGATCCAGCACCAACCACGCTCAGTATTTTGCATGCCACTTCTCAACCAAAGCAACCTGATTGGCATTTTGTATTTAGAGAACAATCTCAATACAGATGTGTTTGCCAATGACAGAGTAGAAACTCTCAAATTGCTCTCTTCCCAAGCAGCCATTTCGATCCAAAACGCAAACTTTTACTCTACCATGAAGGACCTCAACAAGGCTTATGCGAGATTTGTACCGACACAATTTTTAGACTTTTTAGGCAAAGAAGACATTACCCAAATCCAATTGGGGGATCAGATCCAGAAGGAGATGACAATCTTGTTCAGCGACATCCGTTCGTTTACTTCACTTTCAGAAAATATGAGTCCCCAGGAAAACTTTAACTTCTTAAACTCCTACCTTAGACGAGTTGGTCCTGTCATCCGCGAAAATGGTGGTTTTATCGACAAGTACATCGGGGACGCGATTATGGCATTGTTTCCTGGAGATCCAGGAGATGCCCTACGCGCTGCCGTCGCCATGCAAAAGGAAATTGATGCATACAACGAGTCCAGGACAGAACAGAATTTTCAAGAGATTACAGTAGGTATCGGAATCCACACCGGGAATCTTATTTTAGGAACGATTGGCGAAAACCAAAGAATGGAAGGAACCGTAATCTCGGATGCAGTGAATTTAGCCTCCCGTCTAGAAGGGCTGACAAAATTCTACGGTTCGAATATCCTCATTTCAGATTCCGTTTTGACCAAGCTGCAAAACCAAGAACAGCATAGGTATCGTATCTTGGATAAAGTGAAAGTAAAAGGTAAAAATAAGCCGGTAACAGTCATTGAAATTCTCGATGCATTACCAGAAACGACTATCGAGATATTTTTGAATAGCAAAAAAGACTTCGAAACGGCGATCGATGCATACCTTACTAAGAACTTTGACCGTTCCAACTACTACTTTCGCAAAGTCATCGGTATGAATCCACATGACAAGGCCGCTCCTATGTATCTAAAACGTTCCGAATACTACAGTGAACACGGTGCTCCCCTTGATTGGGAAGGCATTGCAGAAATGTAAGCGAAGTAAGACTGAAAAGAGAAGTAACTATTGCTTCGGGGCTAGGGAGATTTGTAAGTGCAGGTGGAACCTATTCACTTGCAAGGAAGACGTTAGATGGGCACCTAAATCTTCTGCTCTCTCCCGAATTGTATTGGCTCCCAAACCAGGCTTTTGTCCTGGTTGGTAAGAAGACATACTATTCATACTAAGGGACAATTCAAATTCTTCGAAGCTAAACTCCCAATTGCTGCTTCCATAGCCATATTTCAAGTCATTTGTGGATACCTCTTTTACAATCGCATAAAGCTGTTTTTTTTCTTCCCAAGTAAAGTGGCTCTGTAGAACATCTGCCAACCTGTCATCAACGTCTAGCAGCAATTTTCTTTCTTGTGTATGGCTGCTATACCGTTGGATCAGAAACAATTGGATTCCCTCTAAAAAATCCTCTTCTAGCTCCTGTTGGTTGTCAACAGTTTGCAAACGACTGCGTAGCAAATCGATCACTTGCTCTAAGCGAACTTGCAGATACAGCAGAGACGGATTCTCTCCCATAGAACTCTGTAATAATTTTTGCATGCCATAATTTACTTCAACCAAATCACCATTCAAATGGTCGTGCAGATCTTTCCAAATTTTTTCCCTCTCTGTAAAAGCACGTAGTTCTGCATGCAAAACAGATAAGGTCTTCTCTTGTTGGATCTCATACTGCATCTGTTCCTTTTGGCTACGCAAGAGATTGATACGGTAGCCTAGAGCCAAAGACAGCAGTGCCATTTCGATCATCGACCCTACACGAATACCGTGGTTGGTAAACAAGTTGTGGGGAACAACACCCAACAAACGCAAACGATGCAAAATCAAGAAAAGCAACAACACCCCCCATGCGAGCATATAGTATTTTGCAGGCAAAAAACCTTCCCGCCAACAGTGGTATGCAGCATAGAGAAGATACAAACAAACCACAATGGTAAAATAGGTATTGCAACGTACCAGAATCGAATAATCTATATAAAATGCCAAAGCACTCAAAAGCAATGCACAAAAGATAGCTAAACGAAAGCCAAATCGTAGATGAACTGCCCGCTGCTTCAGAAATAAAAAACGTTGTGAAAACAATAGGGCAGCAAAAAGACTCAGAGGAACAAAAAAAACAGGGGTCTTATTGGCAAAATAGGGAAACTTCTCCCAAAGGGTCTGATGGCTAATCCCAGTTAGAGACGCTTGCAACAAACCAAAGGTGAAAACATAAAACAAATAGTACAAATAACTCCTATCACGTATAGACAAAAAGAGGAAGAAGTTGTACAAGCCTATGATCACAACAGCTCCTAGATAGGCCCCTAAAAGGTAGTTTTCATAGGTAGCTTTTTTGACAAATTCTTGCTGCGAATAGAGCTTTACCGGTAAAACCATGCCGCCTTTCGTTTGCACTTTTACAAAGACATCGTATACTTCGCCAGAAGAAGGGATCGGTAGGTTGAAGTTGAACGCATGGTGGAAAAACGCATTGTTGCGGTGAAACTGAATCGTATCACCAGAGTTTTTCTTCACATACCTGCCATGTTGCCACATATACAGTTCAATAGAATCAAGTAAGGGGTAATCAATTTCGAGAACCCAACTATCCACAAGGGAATGGTTTTTCAAAGCGATCTTTAGCCAATAGGTTGAATCAGTAAAACCAAAGTTAATTTTTTGAGAAGAATTTGCGAGAAAATAGGGCTGCAAAGATTCTTGGCGCACACTGGCAAAATCGCTGTTTCCCGTAGAATCGATGAAAATCTGCATGTTTTGGTAAAGCGGGTAATACCTCCTACCACTGTGCAAAACAGTTGTTTTAGCGGGTAGCCAGTGGACAAAAACAAAGAAAATGCAGAGAAAGTATTTCACGGTTGGGTCTTATTCAATAGTTCTACTCGATTGTTCACGTGTAGTTTTTCATAAATATTACGGATATGCCTACGCACGGTATGGACAGAAAGTGCAAATTGTCCAGCGATACTAGCCGCAGACAAACCTTGGATCAATAGATCTACCACTTGCTTTTCCCGCTCACTCAAGGTTTGTAAATCGGGGTCTGGTTGTTTGGCGAAGCTTTTGGCTACGCGAAAGGCGATACTAGCCGACATATACGCTCCTCCGTCTAGAAGAATTTGTGTGACTTCTGGTAGGTGAAACAGGTCTTTTTTTAAAATATAGCCAATAGCGCCCGCTTCTAAGGCTCGAAAAATGTACAAGTCCTGCCCCATACCGGAAAGAATGGCCACCAACAAATTAGGGGATGTTTGCCCAACTCTTTCCAACAACTGTAATCCATCCATATCTCGCAATTGGATATCAAAAAATGCCAAACGAAATTTATCTATTGCAGAATAGGTAAGGAACTCTTCCGCACTGGAAAAAAAATCCAAGCAGTAGGTAGAAACATTTTCTAACTCCTGACGAACCATATCTCGGTATCTTTGTTCATCTTCTACAATAGCAATGTGGATCATTTAGGCTTCTTCTGCAAAGAGATTTGCTCTGCGGTACATACAGTTTCCAAACTAGCTCGTTTCGTCAATAGTTTCCGCTTTGCTTTACGCGAAAATTGTCGTAATACGCGCTTAGAAATTCTTGTTTTTGACTTTTGCCAGATTTGTAACTTTTTCCAAAGAATTTTTTTCATATTCACCCCCTTCTGTAAATGATTCGCGGATGCTAGCATAGAGAGAAACCCCTTGCCAAGCACCCGCGTTTACGAATAGAGTCACTGCTATGAAAAAAATTTACTCTTATTCTCCATCACAGGCATCCCCTCCACCACCATAAGAACTGCTACTAGAGGAACAACCTCCCCCCGAAGAACTACTGCTACTGTTACTGCTGTAAGAGCTACTACCACCGTAAGAGTTACCACTATCATAAGAACTACTACTATCATAAGAACTACCACTGCCAAAGAAAATGCCACTGCTATACGAACTACCAGATGAGGAACTACTCTTACGAGTCGAACTGCTACTTTTACTGGCATAATCATAGATCTTATTCCTTCTCTCACGTCTTTGTTTCGCAGTTTTTTTAGGAGCATTGGGGGTGGACAATACATAGAAGAGTGAGCTAAAGAATCCTGCCATCGCAGTCCCGTCTGCGGCATCACCTTGTGACAAAACTAAAGCCGTAACTCCTAATCCCAAAATCCCACTCCAAATTCTTTTTTTCTGACCTTGTTGCTTGTTGTTAGTTTGTTGTTTCATGTCTATACTCCAGTTTCTTAATTTTGTGTTCTATAAGTATAGACAAAGAGATAGAACAAACCCCTATGGCCTAAACTGACCATTTTGTAAAAATTTTATTCGTTTTTTGATTTATCTTTTGTACAGGGAGATATAGTATTTGAGCGCTGTTTATTGGCAATAGAATTGTCCGTGCTTGTACAAATCGAAGTATTGGTGCTTGTTTCAGTTGCTAAGTTTGAGTCTGTATTTGTGTTTGTACCAGTATTTGTACCAGTATCAGTAGAAGTGCTTGTACCAGTAAACGTAGAAGTATTTTCACTTAATGCCAAATTCAATAGAAGGGAGGCTTGCTCTTGCCTTTTGCCTTTTGCATTTCTTTGTCCGGCAAGGCGGTGCTCCATAGCAAGCCATTAAGATCATCGAGGTACTTGTCACTGCTATGGTGGAAATGATTTTGCCTAAGTGATTTTTCTTCTGTTCCACTTCCTTCCCGCAATTCGGACAGTGGGTATAACTACCAGGAATGAATCCATTACAATATTTACAAGTTTTCAAAGAAATACCTTAGACCAATATGCAAAGAATTTTCCATGTTAGCAAGTGCTTTTCCATGTATATTGTATTCCTCGAAGAAACCTAAAAGCTAGACTTTTCGTAAGTATCTCCATCGATTTTTATCGTATTCGCGTCTATATACTCATAGCTATAGCTTCTCCAACTGCTAAACCGATTGTCCCAAAGCCTTTCATAAAGCATACCATTTTCAATTTTCCATTCGTAATAAAACGTCAATGGGTAATTAGAATCTTGGATACCATAAGACTCGCGATTGTTGTATTCATAGTATTTGTTGGTGCTATCAAACCTTTTGGATGTATAGCGATACCATTTAAACTCCCCAGAAAACTGATGTATTCTCCGAAAGAAGAGTTACTGTAGCTTCCATCCAAACGGCTATCAGGAGAACTGGTAAGAATGCTAATTGAGGATGAGCTGCTAGAGCCTGTAGAACTCCCGCTACCCGTCGAAGTAGAGCTGCTACCAGAAGAGCTGCCAGTATTTGTAGAGCTTCCGCTGGAGGTTGAGCTAGTAGAACCACCAGTATTTGAACTGCCAGCGATAGCAACAAGAGTCAATAGGTTCGCTTGCTCTGTCTGCGTTTCCAACTGCTCCAATTCAGGATTGTTACAGCTAACTATAAGCATACATAAGACTAAAAAATACTTTTTCGGATTCATCAAAACCACTCCAATAACTCCATCGCTTGCAAAACTTTAATCAATTGAGTCACTCTATTATAAAAGTTATAAAATTTTTTCAAGTATTTTTCGACAAAATTCAACATAAAAAATTTTAACATAAAATATACCAAAATTATTGTATAAATTGGCAAAATGATCAGTATTTACAGCTTAGCGTTAGTTTTCTACTTCCCAAACAGCGATTTGATTCTATTGATGTTTAGTAAGATACTAAATAGGAAGAAAAAATCCCGTGCAATCTGTAGTTGATGCAGTCATCAAAGAAAAAGAGTACAGAAATGAAAGAAGAGTAGCACTCATCCGCTTTATCGCCATGTGTCCCATGACAATTTATGATACGTTGGCTTATTTTGGCTATGTTTCCTTCAGTGAAGGCCAACCAAGCCTTTTGACCCTAGGTTTAGACTATTTTTTCGTAACCTCTGGAGCGACTTTTCTCTTTTTACTCACCAAAGGATTCCACCCAAGCTACTTAAAATACATCATCTTGTCAATAGACTACACCTTTCTGGTAGTTAGCATTCTCTTTGACCCCACCGTCCCCAAAACTGGTGATTTGGGAATTTGGTCTACCCTAGTCGGAGCTCTGTTTTTTTTCTGGATCAACCTATTGCGCTATTCCAGAGAAGCTACCCTATACGCCATGTTTCTTTCCCTCATCATTTACTGGAGCGTAGTTCTCTACCTCGATGCATTTTCAAAAACCGATGTCATTCCCATGTTCTCTGTTCTCTGCATCCTATTATTCATAGGCTATACCCTGACGAATACCAGCAAACGAATGATGTTGGAAGCCAGCACCAAGCAAATGATGGAACGCTACTTACCACCAGAACTGGTAGGAGAACTCTACAAGAAAAATACCAGCTTGGAACCAGGAGGACACAACCAACGAGTTTGCATACTATTCGCCGACATCCGTTCCTTTACTTCTATTTCTGAATCGATGCCCGCGAAATCAGTGGTTTCTTTTCTCAACCACTATCTGTCCGCGATGACAGACATTATCTTCCAGCATAAAGGTACCATAGACAAGTTCATCGGTGATGCCATTATGACAATCTTTGGTGCTCCCATTCCTGCAGACGATGACAGTGAAAGAGCCGTTCAATGTGCGATCGCAATGCAACGTGGCTTAGTACAATTCAACCAAGAACAGAAGCAGAACATTCGTATCGGCATTGGTATCCACACCGGTGAGGCGATTGTGGGCAACATTGGCTCTGCAAAGCGCTTGGACTACACAGTCATTGGTGATAGCGTTAACCTCTCCTCACGCATCCAAGATTTAACCAAACACTACCACTGTCCAATTCTGATTTCCGATGCCACCAAACAAGAACTGAAAGACGATAGCAGTTCTTATCTCATCCGAGAAGTTGATACGGTTGTTGTCAAAGGAAAGTCGCAAAGTGTAGTTATCTATCAGATTATAGATTTTACAAGTGCAGCAGACAAAGAGAGTAAACAAGAATTCGTAAAAGCATTCCATACCGCCTTGCAACGCTATAAAAACCAGCAGTTCCCAGAAGCTGGCGAACTCTTCGCAGCTCTAAAGACAGAAGATCCACTTACAGGACTCTACCAAGAACGATGTGAATATTTGCAGCAGAATCCTCCAGAAGATAATTGGGACGGTAGTTTTATGATGCGTGAAAAATAGAATTCTTACAAAATACTCTTTTCTTTTTGTATCTAAATAAACGACTTTATAGGTAAAATACATGCTCTTTCAGAAACAATATGCTTTGCATACAATAGTCTTACTACTGCTATTCTTCTTTTCTCCAAGCTGTAAAACGAATACCCAAAACCTTTTCAAAGCATTGAAAACTGGTCAAATTGCAGAAGTAAAAAACCTATTGGAAAATAAAGTTTCCTCCAATGTGCGTGATGAAACCTTAGCGACTCCTCTGCACTACGCTGTACAAAAACGTAACTTAGCAATGGTAAAACTATTACTAGAATACGGTGCAGAAACATTTGTGATGGATGAGAAAGGAATATTTCCTTTACAGATTGCTTGTGAGAAAGGCTATACCCAGATCGTTAAAGCCCTGTTAGACAGTGGCGCTGACACGAATCTACCCTTTGCAAATAAAAACACTCTGCTCTATATAACAATCAAAGCAAAACAACCTGACATCACGGCAATGTTGCTGCAACAGCCATACCCCACTCATGATGCAGAGGATAGCGAGGGAAACACAGCGTTTGCACTTGCTGCGAAAAAAGGATTTACCAAAGTAATCCAACTCTTACTCAAGCAAAATGACAATCCTAAATTGCTTGACGATACCTATTACACTGCACTCGTGTTAGCCATAGAAAACAAGCATACCCAAGTTGTTAGAGAATTGCTAGCACATAAAAAACAAAACTTTTCCGTCGATACGAACCTTTTGCTTTACGCAGTACGAAACAATTCCTTAAAAATCCTCAAACTTCTAACAAAAAATAAAGTTAATTTTTTACAGCACAAAACGTTACTTTTGGAGGCGGCAACATTAGAAGATGCTTCCATTCTTTCTTTTCTATTGACAAAAAACATTCCTATAACTACCAAAGACCAATTCCAACAAACTCCTTTATTCTATGCAGCCACATCACGTACTACTGATACAAGCAAAGTATTGCTAGCAAAGGGTTCCTATCTACATGAAAAAAATAGCATAGCTATGACTCCTCTACATATGGCCTGTAAAAATGGTAATGTAGCAATAATTAAATTTTTATTGGCAAAAGGGGCTAACAGCAATGCAAAGGACAATTTGAATAAGACCCCTTTATTCTATGCTATCCGTTCAAAATCACCTCATACACAAGAAATAATCTCTCTTTTAGTAAAACATGGGGCAGATATAAAAGCAAAAAGCTTGTTTAAACGTAGTCTTTTACACTACGCTTTATTCTATACAAGCGATAACACGCCCGCAATTCTCAAAATGCTTTTGGACAAAGGATTACAGGTAAGTACCAAAGACTTTCAGGGAAACACGCCTCTTGTATTAGCACTCTTGTCAGATAACCCCAAATTCATAGAACCCTTACTCCCGAAAGACATAAATCATCTAGTGGATGCCCAAAAGAAGATAACTCTATCACACTATGCTGCTAAAGGAGGAAAATGGCAAATTCTGGAGTTTCTTGTAAAACGAGGAGCAGATACCAATCTAGCAGATACTTCAGGGAATACTTTTTCGCACTATATTTTCCAAAATTCATCCGTAACAATTACGCCAGAAATTATGAAATTATTAACTAGCAAAAGAGTAAATCTCAAACTAAAAAATAACGCTCAACAAACTCCTATCGATATATTCTTAGAGAGGAAATTTGAAGACAGAGAAGTTTGTGAACTAGCATTTTTACTAGCAGAGAATAGTATTGATATCTATAAGACAAATCAGAAAAATTTGATTAGATTGCTATTCCATGCAACTTCTACCGGTGACCAAAAAAAAATCAATGAAATCCGTAAGTATGGTATCAAACTTTCCACAACCAACGATTCGCAAGACTCTCTTCTACATGTCGCGATTAGGAACAACCATCCCAAAATAGTCGACTTTTTACTTGCCCAAGGAGCTGATGTGAACAGCTCAGGTCGAGATGACAAATCTCCCCTACACTTGGCAATCGATGAAGACAGTGTTCCGATGGTTACATCTCTTCTAAAAAAAAATGCAAAATTTCATAAGTCGCAAGAAACAGAAGAAGAAACCAGAGACTTAGCTTTAGCATCATCTTCGTATTCTTCCAACTTAGCTGTTTATAAATTTTTATTGGAAAAGGTTTCTGATATAAATGCTAAAAATAAAAAAGGTCTGACTCCTTTACGCCGTGCCATTGCACGCAATAACCAAGAAGTAGTTGTTTATTTGTTAGATCGAGGTGCCAACGTTAATTTGCAAGATTCGGAAGGTAACATTCCTCTCCACTATGCAGTGTCTAAGGGAAATGTAAATATCATTAAATTGCTGTTACAGTATGGTGCGGATCTCAATCATAAAAACAAAAATGGAGAACTTCCTTTACATGAAATAAGAAAAGCAAGGGAGAACCATCTTCCAGTACTAAATCTACTTTTAGCGAAGTTTAGTAGCCTGGATCTAAAAAATAAAAATCGTAACACTCTTTTGCATATGGCTTTAGATCCTAGTGATCAGTATTTCGAATCTGCATTTGCAGAAAAATCTATAACAGTAGCAAAACTGATCTTAGCACACAATCCAAATGTAAATGTTCCCAATGGAAAAGGAAAAACAGCTTTGCA
>JBCCIA010000189.1:0-10713 GCA_039028475.1 Spirochaetota bacterium
ATAGCTGATATATTAAAAAAACCTTATTGATGATAAAAGGCATTATGACATTTTCGAAATTAATCTATGTTTTCTACAATCTTACAATGGTTGCAACAACCTGATCTCATTAAATATATTTCCATTCCGATTACTTGCGCTTTTGTTGGCTGGCTCACTAACTTTATCGCAGTAAGAATGATCTTTCACCCAGCAGAGTTTATTGGCTGGGGTAAACTCGGTTGGAAAGGAATTATCCCGAACCACGCAGTTAAAATGAGCGGTAAAATAGCAAAGGTTCTTACCGAACGATTGGTAAAACCCAACGAATTGTATGCAAAAGTCGACCCGAATCAAATCAATTATCTAATCCATGATCTCATCAAAGATAAGGCAGAAGAAATTGTAAAAGCAGTTGTCAAGGGAGAAAATCCGGTAATCTGGAGTCTTCTTAGCGATAGCATGAAAAAAGACCTTGCGGATGAATTGCAAAAGGAAATTCCCAAACAAATTGTAGCAGTGTATGAGTCTTTTGGCAAAGATCTGGACTCTGTTTTGGAGTTGGATGAAATCATACAAAACTCTCTAAGTGGTAAAAATACTTCCGTACTGATTGAAATGTTCCAAAGGTGTAGTGCCGCAGAATTTCGCTTTATCATTATTTCCGGGATTTACTTCGGTATGCTCATCGGTTTTATCCAGCTTCTCTTTATCAAGATCTTGGGCCAACCATGGACTATGCCGGTAATGGGGGTAGTTGTTGGCTACCTGACCAATTGGCTTGCCTTGCAGATGATTTTTCTTCCTTTAGAAGAAAAGCGCTTTGGATTTTTTAAGTACCAAGGCCTTTTCCTACGTCGGCAAGATGAGGTATCGCAAGAATTTGCAGCTGTAGTCGCAAATAATGTTCTCAATACCTCCAACCTAATTAAGCTCATTTTTACTGGCAAAGGTGGAGATCTACTAGCCAAACTAATTATCGAAAAGGCGCACCAATTAGCAGACGAGAAAGTAAAAGAAAAAGTTCCTATGGCTCCCATGCTTCTTGGTTCGGCAAAGATTGAAAAGATCAAAGAAGTGGTAGCTGAGAAAATTTTACTCATTCTACCTGAAATTGCCAATAATGTAGGAGACCATCTAACCACCTCTTTAGAAATCGATAAAACCATTTATGAACGACTACGAGTTTTGCCCAAAGCAGAGTTTGAAGACCTGCTGCACTCCGTTTTCAAAGAAGATGAAATGACTCTAATTCTTTTGGGTGCATTGTTAGGTGGATTGGTTGGACTTATCCAGGCTTCGCTTGTTTTTTAAGAATAGACTTTGTGCTTATGATTGTAGCACTTCATAAGCATACAAAAAAGCAGTAGACAAATACTCTGCCACCTTTCACTATGCCCAAGTACGTTATATGCACGTATCTATGTGAAACAAGAGCCAAGTGAAAAGCTCTCAGCCCGGTCCAAGCGACCAAACTTTCTCCGGACTGAGAAAACTACAACCCAAAGGGGATGCTCTATCAGGTTTGTATGCTAGTACATCTAGTCAAGCCCTTTGTGTACTCTTTGGGATTTCAAGATTTTTGTAAAATAAGGAGTTTCCCAAATGGAACAAGATTTAGATGATTTCGACCTCAAAGGTCTTTTGGACCGACTCACAGTCTGTATCGACAGGCTCAGCAAACCCCACGTATACTCCCGCAGACGCCGTATCCGTTATCGCAAAGAGGGGGAGTAGCTCTTTGTGGTGAGTTTAGTGGAAACAATTAATAATAATATAGAAAAGTTAAATTGCTTTTCCTTTTTTTAAATACAAATTAATTTCGATTATTTTCCTACTATTATCATAAAAATAAAGTACAAATCATATAAATTCTGTCTAATTAATTGTAGATAATACTCTATTTCACAACAGATAAAATAATCAATGGAGGACAGATGGCAACAGGAACATCAACAAAACATGTTTCCGCAGGAGGATGGAGGTTACTCAAATGGGTTACAGGAAAACACTTGCGTGTCACTATAGAGAGTGTAATAGACAATGTTAGTCAAGATTTAATTGTTGATTATGAACTTCAGTCAACTCAAAATACCTTCGCTGTTCATGGAACAACGAGTCAACCCTCACTTTATCTACCAAAAAGATACACATGGTTAACTGGAGGTATTAGAATCAAAATTCCATTTAATACGGCAACTGTTACATACGCATGGTCTACTGGGAAAGATGCTGCTCCATAAATGACTATAAATCAACTATTGAAGGTCATAAGAAGAAACAAGCACTTATAGAAAAAAACTTCAACTATCTACATCTTTTTGCAAAATGCCAGAATCGCTCATACCACCTTTATGGCAGATACGAAGTCCTAAAGCACTCTATTTCTTCATTCTCACCAAACCTCTACTGAACACAATAAATCTGTTCCCCGAGGGGAACTAGAAAGGAGGAGACTCCTGATTTCGAAAATTGACAGTTTCCTTCTTCAAATACTCCCTGGTGCAAATAGAAGGATTGCCATTGCCAACTGTTGATTCATAGTAATGAAAACTCCATGCGACATCTGTTGTCCAGAAATACAATAAATGGTCACAGTCCCCATTTTCTTTTTCAATCATAGAAGTATCAGTATCTGTCGTATAACCAATCGTGAGAAAAAGTTTACCTTTGATATCCGCACAAATTTTTTGGTATAAGGCAAGATCAATGCTTTTTTCTTCTAGGGATTCATTCGACTCTTCTGCCAAACGATTATAAAAGTATGCAAAGGATTCTTTACAGTGACCTTTATTATCTAAGTTCCTCAAGGAAATAAGGGGAATTTCTTCAATTTCATAAAATTTTAATACAGAATACCCTGAAATTGCTTTCACAAACTTTTCAATCTTTCTAGTATGAAATTTTATCATGTCTTGGTTTTTCATGTTCTCAATCCCCGTTGCTTTAAAATAAAGTCAGCTAACTTAGAAATTCTATGTTCTATAAAAAATTGTGAAACAATACCTACTTTACTTTCAAAATCCTTGATCTGCTCAACTTCCAATTGAGCTAATAATGTAGTTTGGACTCTATTCAAAAGCTGTTTTTTACTTAGCTTAGCCTCTTTAGGAACTACAGTAACATCGCTTCTGCCAAACAATTCTTTATATTCATGTGCAGTCAACTCACCACAAATGACATCGAACTCACTTCCCTTTTTTCCAGTAAGTCTTTGCCATTCTGCAACAAGCAATTTACGATTTTCTCCACGATTCAGTATAAGTCGATCGTCTAAATTAAACATGGGCAATAAATATTGTTCTTCCATATCTGCAAAATCCCCTATCAAATGATTGGTGTTATAAGGAGAAATGCAAGTATTTTTTTCGTCCTTATGTCTGTACTGAACTTGCCATTAGCTAAAAAAAACAACTCAACAGCTATTTGCAAGAGTCTATACAAAAGAAAAGAGATTTAAGATTTGCCTTCGTACTATACCGCAAAAGACTAAAAGAAATCGCCAAACGTTTAGGAGTAGATATGACAGCCATTGAAGAGAGAATCATAGAGATAGGACGAGAAATGGGGTTAATTCACATCGCAGAAGTAGAAAAAAGAGTTACACGCGAAAGAAAAAGATTAAATCGGAAAAAAAGTCTACAAATGGCTCTCAAGATGAAACGAAAAGGCTGTGAGCTGGCTTTTATTGCTGAAATAACGGAGATACCTGAGCCTAGGTTAAAACGTTTTTTTAGGATCATCCGAGAAATGTAGGTATTTCCAACAACTCCAATAGCAGAAATCTTTCTCTACGGTTCCAAAGCAACTCGCTTAGGAGCAGCTTTGGTTACTTAAAAAAGTTATGAGATAGGCTTTTTACTATTCTTGGTTGAAAAGGAAACCAGATAACTTGCGAGTCAATTCTGTAGGTGCAAAGTCTAGTAAGGCGGCTGTAGAGCGATTCATTAAGCCAGGAATACAAATAGCATGTTTATTTTGCAATGCTATAATTGATTCTTCCACTACTTGCTCTGACTCCATCCATAAGAATTCTGGCATTTTTTCCTTATCCACCCCTGCTCTGTCCTGAAACTCTGTACGAGTCAAACCTGGACAAAGGGTTTGCACATTGATGTTATAAGGCTTTACTTCCTCGTGCACAGCTTCACTAAAGCTCTTCACATAGGCTTTGGTTGCACCATAAGTTGCTCCTTGTGGTGTAGGTAAAAATGCGAGCACAGAGGCTACATTGATGATGTCTCCCGAAACACCTCTTTTCTTGAAGTTCTTAATCGCAGCATGGGTCAAACGAACTAAAGTAACTACATTGAGTTGGATCTGTGAAAGTTCTTGGTTGATACTCAACTCAGAGAACTCTCCACTGGAACCAAAACCAGCATTGTTCACTAATAAACCTAAATTTTCATCGGCAGTTAGCTTATCCTGCACTAGCTTAATATCTTTTTGTTTGGTAAGATCAGCTACAAGAACTTCTACCCCTTCCGAGGCATCTCCTTGGATAGATTGTGCTAGTTCTTTTAATTTATCTTCACTTCTTGCAATGATAACTAAGTTGTATTTTTCAGCCAACTTCTTAGCAAAAGCAGCACCAATCCCTGTAGAAGCTCCAGTAATATAAGCATTTTTTTTCATATATTTTACCAATCCAATAGTTTTGGACATCTTTTTTCTCGGCTCTACCCAGTCAAGCTATTTAAGATATGAGTGAAAATACTAACCTTGCTGTTGTTTGATCAGATTTAAAGCACTTCCCGCTTTGAACCATTCGATTTGGTTCTTATTGAAGGTATGCTTTACGGAGATCTCTTCTGTACTACCATCTTTGTGGTTGAGAACAGCAGTCAAAGGAACGCCAGGAGCAAACAGCTTTAACCCTTGGATATCTATCGTATCATCCTCTTGGATTTTATCATAATCTGCTTTATCAGAAAAAGTTAAGGCAAGAATTCCTTGTTTCTTAAGGTTTGTTTCGTGAATACGGGCGAAGGAACGTACAATCACCACTCTTACACCGAGGTGTCGAGGCTCCATAGCAGCATGTTCACGAGAAGAACCTTCACCATAGTTTTCATCTCCGATAACAACGGAACCAATCTCTTTCGCCTTGTACCAACGCGCCACTTTAGGGACAGAATCATACTCACCACCCAGTTGGTTTTTCACTAGATCTGTCTTTTCGTTGAAGAAGTTCGTAGCACCAATCAGCATATTATTAGAAATATTGTCCAAGTGTCCTCTGTATTTCAACCAAGGTCCTGCCATTGATATATGATCCGTCGTACACTTTCCTTTTGCTTTGATAAGAAGTTTCAAACCCAGTAAATTATTTCCTTCCCAAGCCTTGAATCCTGCTAGCAACTGCAAACGTTCGGAGTTTGGTTCTACTACAACTTCTACTTGGCTTCCGTCTTGTACAGGTTCTTGGTACCCCCTATCTTCGACAGCAAACCCTTTGCTTGGCAATTCTTCTCCTACAGGAGGTTCCAAGGTTACTTCTTTGCCATCTTCGTTGACCAGCTTATCCTTCATTGGATTGAATGTCAAATTACCAGAAATAGCAAAAGCAGTTACCATTTCGGGAGACGCCACAAAAGCATGTGTAGAGGCATTGCCATCGTTGCGCTTAGCAAAGTTGCGGTTGAAAGAAGTGATTATCGAATTCTTACGTTTGGGATCGTCCATTTTTCTGGACCACTGTCCAATACAAGGCCCACAGGCATTTGCAAGTACGACACCACCAATTTTGCTAAATGTGTCCAATAAACCATCTCTTTCAATCGTATAACGCACTTGCTCTGAGCCGGGAGTGATGGTATAGTCGGCTTTTACTTTTAAATTTTTATCTATGGCCTGGTTTGCTATCGATGCTGCCCGCGTAATATCTTCATAAGAAGAGTTGGTACAAGAACCTATGAGGCCTACCTCTAACTTCTCTGGATAGCCATTGTCCTGTACCGCCTGAGCAAATTTTGAGAGCGGCCATGCTAAGTCAGGAGTAAAAGGTCCATTGATGTGAGGCTCTAATTCTGAAAGATTGATTTCAATGACTTGATCAAAATAGCTTTCTGGTTTATCATACACTTCGGAATCAGCATTTAGGTGTTCTTTGATACCATCTGCAAGATCAGCCACATCTGCTCTTTCTGTTGCCCTTAGATAAGCCGACATATTTGCATCATAGCCAAATAGGGAGGTTGTAGCTCCGATCTCCGCACCCATGTTGCAAATGGTACCCTTTCCTGTACAAGAGATTGCATCTGCACCTTCACCAAAGTATTCTACAATACAACCAGTTCCACCCGTAACAGTCAAGATCCCAGCAACTTTTAAAATTACATCCTTAGCCGATGCCCAACCATTCAATTTGCCAGTAAGCCTTACGCCTATCAACTTAGGAAATTTCAACTCCCAAGGCATTCCAGCCATAACATCAACAGCATCTGCTCCTCCTACCCCAACGGCAACCATTCCTAAACCACCAGCATTGACTGTATGAGAATCAGTACCAATCATCATACCACCAGGAAAGGCATAATTTTCTAAAACAACTTGGTGGATAATTCCAGCTCCTGGCTTCCAGAATCCAATACCATACTTGTTTGATACAGAAGAGAGAAAGTCATATACTTCCCTATTGCTAACAACTGCTGTGTCTAAATCCTCTTTAGCTCCTTCTTTTGCTTGGATCAGATGGTCACAGTGTACAGTACTCGGAACTGCAACTTGCTTTTTACCAGCTTGCATGAATTGCAAAAGAGCCATTTGGGCTGTAGCATCCTGCATTGCAACTCTATCTGGGGAAAATTCTACATAAGAACTCCCTCTCTCATATGCCTTCTCAGGAATTCTATCCCAAAGATGTGAATATAGTATTTTTTCAGTAAGTGTTAAGGGCTGTCCTAACAATTTTCTTGCTGCATCTATCCTCTTACCCATCCCTGCATAGGTAGATCGTATCATATCTATATCAAAAGCCATGTGTATTTCCCGTCTTTTAGCAGTTGTAATTCCAAATAGAGGTAGGTAAAATTCTCTACCTTGGTAGTAGTATTGAAAAATGAACCAATTTTACAATCACTAATTGATTTTTTTCCTATATTTCGATTCATCAAAAATAAAAGCGATAACTTTTCTTTACAGATTTAACTCGTTTCGGAAGATGTGTCCACCATGCTTTTTCATTTGAAAACTCTTTTACTTATGCTCTTCTGTGTTTGTCCCCTCTTATCGCAACATACTATCCATCTCAGAAACGGTAAGAAGATTTCTGGTAATATCAAAAACCAAAACATTAACTTTGTTCTATTGCAATCCAATCGTGATGGAAAATTGCACAGACTTCCGAAACGTAAAATTCGCAAAATCATGTTTTCTTACAAAAAGAAAAGTTCTCGTATTTCAAGAAAGCAGAATGTACGCCATTCCTATAAAAGAAAAAGTGGAAATACAGAAAAATCTTTGATGCGTATACGTAAGCTACAAGCCAAACAAAGAGAACTGCGAGAAGAAAGAGAAAGAAATCGCAACTTACAACAACTTTTCATTGAAAAGAATCGCCTAAAAGAAGCAAATCGCAATACTGGAGAAGAAGATCCTGGCTCTGAAAATGAAGAGTATTATTATGAAGACGATGCTCCGCAAAAAATGCTTACACACAACCAAAAGCCCAATGGAACCAACTCTCGCAAGCCTCGTAGATAGCTTACCCTTACACGTATAAATAGAAAAAGCAAGGCATTGTGCCTTGCTTTTTTTGTTCCCTTCGACTCCGCTCAGGGAACAATCTTTAGGACGAAAGCTCCTCTAACAATCCATTTGCACGTTTGATAAAAGCTCCCATTTCTCCTTCTTCCATTACCTTGGAAGACAGTAGAGCAAGATCATAAATGTGCTGTGCCATTTTGTTACCTTTCTCTTGGTTGACTCCCTGAGAGATCTTATACGCATTTTTCACCAATTGAGAACTAGCATTGATAACTAATGTGTGGTTTTTCAAGAAAGTTTTCATTTCTTGGGCTGCACCAGCCATTCCCATATTCATCTCCGTCATACGACGCATATGTTCAGGTAAAATGATCAGGGCTGGAACATCCGCTGACTTTAAGGATTGTACTTTGAGTTCTAAGCCTTCGCGACCAATTGCGGACTGGAAAAACTCAGAAATTTTGTCTGACTCGGTCTTATTGTCCTGATCAACAATCTCACCACCAGTATCTTTATCTACGACTTGATCGGCAATGTCTGCATCTACACGTTGAAATTTCATCTCCGAACGTTTGCCTTCCAAGAACTGTACAAAGTGAGAGTCAATCCGAGAGTCAACAAGAATGGCTTCTAAATCTTGCGATTTAAATAGATCCAAATAAACCGAATTGGCCTCTGCCTCAGGGGCATAGTATACCTTTTCACTATTTTTCTCTTTATTGCGTTCCCAGTATTCTTCAATTGTTGTGTACGCGCCGGTAGTGCTCTTGAAGAGAACGGAATCCTTCATACCCTCATAGAACTTGTCATCGTTCATCATACCAAACTTAACAAACAAGGCCATCTCATCCCATTTTGACTCATACTCTTTCCGATCTTTACGAAACTCTTCCTTTAGTTTATCAGAAACCTTCTTCACAATATGAGCAGTAATTTTCTTAATAAGAGGATCGGTTTGTAGGTAAGAGCGAGAAACATTTAGAGGCAGATCGGGAATATCAATCGTACCTTTCAAAACTCCCAAGAAGTTAGGAATCAGTTCACTTGCTTCATCACTAACAAAGACGTGGTTGCAGTACAACTTAATACCATTCTTGGAAATATCCATTTCGTGTTTGATACGTGGGAAGTAAAGAATCCCCTGCAATCGAAATGGATAATCAACATTTAAGTGAATCCAAAAGTTGGGTTCTCCCGAAAAGGGAAAAAGGTAGTTATAAAATTCGTTATAGTCTTCTTTTTTGACAGAGTTAGGTGTTTCTGACCATAGAGGACGCTTTTTGTTCGCTTCTTCGCCATCTACATAAATTGCTACAGGGAGAAAATCGCAGTATTTCTTTACCATCTCTTTTAGCTTCCACTTATCCAGGTATTCTCCAGATTCAGAATCCAAATTAAGGGTAATTTTTGTTCCTCTATTTTCCTTTTCCGTAGTAGACAGTTGAAAATCTACACCTGATTCGCTTTCCCAGCGTACAGCTTCTGCATCTTTGCGATACGAGCGGGTTTCGATGCTCACTTTTGTAGACACCATAAACGATGAATAGAAACCTAAGCCAAAATGGCCAATGATACCTGTCTTATTCGATGTTTCATCGTCTCCAGAACCTGCTGCATTGTATTTCTTGACAAAGTCTTCTGCACCACTAAAGGCGATTTCATTGATGTATTTTTTGATCTCATCGGCTGTCATGCCAATTCCATTGTCTTCAATAGAAAGGGTACGGGCGTCTTTATCAAATGTAACATCAATACGATAGTCTGTTCCGCCTTCGAACTCTTCCGATAGAGCTACCTTCTTGAGTTTAGAAATGGCATCCATGGAATTTGAAATCATTTCACGTAGAAAAATGTCTTTCTCGGAATAGAGCCATTTTTTAATAATTGGAAATATATTTTCCGTTTGTACGGATATCTTGCCTGACTCGGCACTCATATCTTTTCCTCCTTAAGAAGTTCTTCTGTAAGTTTTAATAAATAGTCTTTTTGTAAGTTATCTGATTTTTGAAAAATTTTGAGTAATGTGAGATTTTCGTATCTTCGCTTTAGCATCAAAAGTTCTACGACCTTTGCTTTATTCAAGCCTTTTTCTAATAAATAGTTTTTTAATAGAAGCCCTTTTTTCCTACCAATCATTTCATCTACTTTGAGAATACTCGCTGGCCTTTTTGCGTAGAAGCGCACATCAAATTGTTTTAGACACCAAAATAGCAGCTTTGCCAAATAACTACGATAATAAAAACTAGCAACAACCCCAGAAATGACGAGAAGTATCTGTAAAGCATAGACCCAGTACCCTATATTCTTACCTGAACCTTGGTATACCTTTTCTTCTACCGCCATTGCTGCTGAAACATGAAATGCGGGTATCATAGTTTGGCAAGTTTGGTAGGATTTACTAATAGGATTAAAATAAATGACCTTTACTGCTTTTGCAGGGATACGCCCCTTTTTTTCGGGAAACAATTGGTAGGTAAAAATAGATTTGGATTTCGAACCATATTCTCCCGAAGATAACTGGGCAAACTCACTACTCTTTTGTTCCCCCAAAAACGATACCGTATAAGGACAAGGTTGCGAGGACAAGCAGTAATCTTTCATAGGATTCTGGAAGAGGGAACCGGTCCCCTCACCGCTAATTGTCAGTGTCAAACCTAGGCCTTCTCCTTTTGCAACTCTTTGCTTTTCCAATTCGGCAAAAATTTGGTATTTACCTACTTCACCACTAAATCCCTTAGGAATTGGTTTCGGCAATGGCAAAACTCTTACCCTTTTTGGGTAAACCTTTTTACTGACAGGGGAGAAATAAGAAATAACTTTCCCTTCGATGCTAAAGAAAGCCTCTCCTAAGGAAAAGGAACCACTTTTTAAAGGTGTAATCACATATACATCCCTTTGGTAGGGAGCTGTATTGTATTCCAAACTATTGTGGGTGACCCTTTTCTCTAGAGTAATATTGACATTTTCAATGCGTTCACTGGTAAAATAGTTAATAAATTTTTGCGAATTTTCATAATCTTTAGTAAC
>JBCCIA010000190.1:0-10555 GCA_039028475.1 Spirochaetota bacterium
CATTATTTTTTTAATGAGTTTTTTTAGTTCAACTTCCCCGCTTAGAATTTCATTTATTTCGCAAAGAGATTGCCAATTTAAGGATTCAAATGTGACAGAATGAAAAGATGGATTCACTATTTATTCCATATATGTTTTTAATAGGTATTGTAATAGACCAAAAACACCTCCTAAACCGAAGCCGAGTAGGGTGCCATTGATACGGATATTCTCCAAAACGCGGCGTGTTTTCCATTCCATGCGGAAACGAAAGTCCTTTGGGTTTTGACTTTTCAAACGCTCGGCGATTTTATTGCCTATAAAGTTGGAAACACTTGTATCCAGACGGTTTTCTACAAATTCCAAAATTATTTTGATCGGTAGGTAGTTGCGCAGTGCTTTGCTTTCACGGATCTTCTCTTTGTGAGACATGATAAATTTTGTCAGAAGTTCAGCCGTCATCGTCTGCAAATTGCTAATCATAGAACGTAAGGTTTCTAAGCGGGTCTCTCGGTCTAGACTATTCCAGGAAGCTATGTATTCACTCGCACTGAGTGCAATCAGGCTTATCCCTTCGTCCAAAAGTTTTTCGTTTTCGGAAAGAAACTCCTCATCAGAGCAAAGTGTTTTGCCATACTGTTTGAGAGATTCGGTAAGATTTACAGAATACAAGTTGAGTAAGACTTTCACAACAATATTCTTACTTTCAGCAAAGCTATCGATAAAGTTTTTCATCTTTTCTGACTGAGAAACTTCAATTAGAGTTTCTCCAATGCAAAACTTGAGCGTTTTCAACATTCTATCGTCGTAAACAGTATTTTTGACCACCTGTAGGTCGGCAAAGTTGAAGTCGTATTCAATGATGTACGAGATGAGTGGCTCTTCGACGCGCTGCCATATCTGCTGTAAGGCGAGTTTTATATCCTCCTCTGTAGCAAAATACTGGTTGGCAAGGCGGATGAGCTCGCCCTTAGCTTGCGGGTCGTCTAGTATTTTGTTTATCTGTGCCTTTAGGGTTTCATGGCTAATGAGGTCTGTTGCTACCCACTGGCCAATTTCATCAGCTACTCTTGGGCTATTTTCTTCAATCGCTTGGTAAGTTTTCCACACGGCAAACCAGTCACACAGTCCACCAATCAAACCTCCCTCTAAAGCATGGTAGACAAACAAAGAGAGGATGGTATTTTCGCGGGGTAAGTAAATGTTTGCAATGATGATACCAATGCATGCAAACACAAGTAGGATGTTGGAAATAATTTTCCTTTTGCGAAAAGGAGGGTGTTGGTAGTTAGTTTTCACAAAGTTCAAGATAGCAGTATTTCGCCAATCGGCAGCTTTTCAATCATAATTTTCATTTTACAAATTTGTCTGTTCGGCTTGACTCGATAGGCTTCCTCCATTCCTATGGAGGCTATATACGATATTAAGGAGTCAAAATGGCTAACATTACTTTAAAAGGGAATCCAATTACTACCTCTGGAGATCTACCAGCAATTGGAGAAGCAGCGAAAGATTTTACTCTCACCAAAACGAGTTTAAAAGATGTTTCTTTGGCCGATTACAAAGGTAAAAATATCATTATGAATATCTTTCCAAGTGTAGATACACCAACTTGTGCAACATCCGTGCGTAAATTCAATGAGCAAGCCGCTAATCTGCCAGATACCGTTGTTCTTTGTATTTCTACCGATATGCCATTTGCCCATGCTCGCTTCTGTGGTGCCGAAGGTATTAAAAATGTAGATTCCTTGAGTGAATTGCGTGGCCGTGATTTTGGCGATACGTATGGCTTACGTATTACTTCGGGACCTCTGAGTGGAGTTTTGTCGCGAGCGGTTATCATCGTTGGTAAAGAAGGAAAAGTTGTCTATACAGAGCAAGTTGCGGAAATCGCAGACGAACCAAACTACGAAAAAGCCTTAGCAAGCCTTTCTTAAATTCCATAAGCCAAATTACAGAAAAATCAATAATTTCTCCATAATTTAACTTATGGAGAAATAAAATTCAGTATTTTTCTCTACCATTTGCCGAAGTACTTTCTATGAGAGATCTGCAAAATACCAGACAAACACAAGTGCAAGCTCTACAAATGGTTGGCAACCCAAACTACGACACCTATATCCAACAATACCAAGTCTATTGCGAACAGATGCAGTTAGAACTTGGGACAAAGTCTCTGACAGAATACCTAAGGTATTGCAAAGATATATATGCTATCTCCAGCTTAGGCGTAATCAAAGCTGCTCTAAAGAAAAGCCTGAAACAGAGTTTTTTTGGAACTCCCCGCTATTATGAGTTTTTGTCCATCATAGATCATATTTTCAAAGATATCAAAACCGGCAAACAGGACAAAAAAATCTATTCGGACGAAGTCATTAGTGAAGAAGAGCTACAACAGCTATACCTTGGTAAAACTTTAAAAAATAACGCTTCTGGCAAAGAGCGCAAAGTTTGTCTTTCTGAGAAAGAGCAACTGCTCTTGCAACTGTTGGCTGAAACAGGAATGCGTATCTCGGAAGCCCTATCGATCAAATTAAGTGACTGTTCCCAACACGACGCTCGGTTTACCCATATTAAAATTATTGGCAAAGGTAAGAAAGAACGGCGAAATATTATCCCCAAAAGTCTATTTATGGATATTTGTGCTGAATACAATGGAACCAAATATCTTTTTGAAACTGCAAAGTTCTTCAAAAACGGCATACTAGATACGGAAGCCTACCGGCAAAATTTTAAAAACCGCTTGAGCTATTATAGCAAACAGGTCTTAGGAAAAAAAATCACTCCACACGACTTTAGACATTACTTTGCAACAAAATGGTTGAAAAAAGGTAAATCGGTGAAGGCAATAGCAAGCTGGCTCGGGCACTCTACTACAGCTATCACAAACGATATGTACATCCATATCGAGCTCTCTCCCGAAGAATTATTTGCATAAAAAGAAGTGGATCGTAGCGTTCCTTTCGTACACGGGCTGGTAAAATTGACAAAGCGGGAAAAAAACTTACAAAAGTCAAAAAAAAATTTCCATATACTCAAAAAATGCCATCCTTACTTGTATTTATTTAGGTAAGAGTCTAAAAAGATCCGTCTATTTATATAGACTAGTCCTACTGTATAGAAAAAGAGATTACATTGGATCATAACGGAGTTTACTATGAAGCTAAGAAAAATCCTGTATTTGTTTACAATATTTATATCCTTGAGTTCTTTCCTGGGGGGCTGTAATGGAAAAGATAGCAATAACGATCTAGCCAGTATACTAGCTCGTTTTTCCATTCGCAATGCAATTCTCTCCGATGGAGTCACTTCTAGTTTGGATAACTTACCGTCGGATGTCACGGTTAGTGTTCCAAGAAGTATCCGTAGTTCCTCCTCTAGCGGTACATCCAACTCAGTTTTAGCTTCACGTACCTATTCCGGCGTTCTTAAAAATGCTCGTAATACCAACAATATCAGTGCTGAAGGTTTTCAAGCAATCAATGAAGCAATGGGCAAATTGCTTGGATATGCTGGTGAGACAAAGTATGAGTTCTTATTATTGGACAAATTATTTGCAAAAGCTATTAGTTCTGGCCAAACAGGGGTTTGTATCCCTGGTGATCAAAAAGTTCCAGTTAGCCAGGATGCTTTAGACACCATAGTATCCTCGTTTGAAACTTTGGGACTCACTACTGAGGAAGCAAAAGTCGAATTGGCTTCTAGGCAAAGCGAGCAAACTCTGCCAACAGCAGGAGCTTCTGTAACAACCCCTGCATATAAAGTCAATGTCTTGACCAATGACCCAGCAGGCTTTGACTATGAAATACTCTACAAGCAAGGGGCAACTATAAATGACACGTCGGTTTGTCCAGGTTCTGATTCTGGTTTTACCAAATTTCTTCGCTTCAATAAAGATAAAACTCTTGTACAATACTCCTTAAGAAAATCCCTAGAAATTCCTGGATTAGAAATTACCGTTACTCCCGTATTGTTTTTAGATAAATCGGGAACGAAACCTAAAACTGTTCTAACCATCACTTTAGTTCGCAACCAATCTGGACGTAAGGCACGTGTTGTCGAAAAAACGACTATGCAACAATGTGATGTTAATGATGAAAATAATACTCGTTGTCGTAGAATGTCTTTTAGTTTGGAGGTAAAAAATCCTCCAAAACCTGGTTCTACCACTGTTTCTGGTTCTTATGATTTCAAAACAGAGGTTAGTGGTAAATTAACCAATAATGGTGGTTTTATCAAAGCTACTATCGAAGACAAATCAACCGGTAGCAGTACCAAACTATACACTAAAGAAGTTTTTGATGCAAACCAAACCTTAGTTGCAAAGCAAGTTAGTACCGATGGAAGAAACTGGACAGATGTTTTAGGAACAATTGATTTGAATAGCTTAGGTACTACCCTAGGTGATACCACTTTTGATAATTTCTCTGGTTTTGGTATTGGCGAACAAGTTTACCTTTCGTTTTCCGGGCAGGTTACTGGTATTACTGCTGATAATGAGTATGTAATTGTTGCTGGACAAAGTTCACCTTCTACCTACTCTGATCCCTTTTCTGTCATCATTGGTAACTTTTATGCTTTTGACCAAGACTCCAGTGGAACCATCACATCTAACGATCTATTACTCAATTATTGGGGAACTGCTGCTCAAGTTAGCAATCTAAGTCTATGGCAAGTGACTTATGATACAGACTTTAACGCGACGTACACACAGATTACTGGAAATGTCATCCAGCAGACTACCACAAGCCCCTTTGCAAATCCCAGCTCGCCCTACTACGATCCTTACCTAGTGGACTATGGCGATACAGCGGTCAGTGTGGATAACTTTGGCCCGACAGGTTCTACTTCTGGAACTTGTTACCAATTTGATGGACAAGGACAGACAGCTTGTGAGAGCAACTCAGCAGGTCTCGATTGTGTTTACTCGAGCACGAATGGTTGGTGTGACCCAAACACCGGTACTATAGATATCAGTACAATTAGTTATTGTGGCGATTTCTATGGTACATGGGACCAAACGGGTTGTACAAATGATAGTTTTTGCTCTTGGGATGGCACTACTTGTAAAGATGTAACTTCTACTAGCGGTTATTGTGAATCTCTAGGCAGCAATTCAAGTAGTTGTTTGTCCGACTCTAGCCCTTGTCGTTGGAATGGTTCGACTTGCGTTACACCTGCTGCTAGTATTACCGATTCTTTTTCAGTATGCCCTACAATCACCGACCCGACAACCTGTGCCGAAGAACCTCTCTGTTATTATAGCTCAGGAGGGACTTGTGTGAACTTAACCTCTTATTCTACTGTGGAATGTTCACAAATAGACACGGATGCGAGTGGTTCTGGAGCAGGTAGCTATAAGGATATAGCCTGCCAATCAGCTGGAGGATTTTACGGTTGTAGTTGGGATGGTGTCAACTGTACCAGTGGTGGTGCAAGTGGTTGTGCCAGCAATGCTAACTTAGAAGCCTGTCACAACGACGCTGTGAGCAATGGTTTTGAAGGCTGTGTCTGGGATGGTTCTACTTGCAATAATGCTGGTTCTGGAGGTGTAGGTTGTCTGGCAAACACAAACATTACCTCCTGTATCACTGACTCAACTAGTAACGGTGGAAAAGGTTGCACTTATTACGATAACTCTCCAGGTGCAGACTTTTGCCGTCCCGCCTTAGATACCACTCAATGTTTGCATTATGATACCGATTCCTCTGCTTGTACCAATGAAGCAGCTTGTAGTTTTGGTGCGATGTGCTTAGGATCTACAATGTGTAGTCATTATCCAAGTCAACTTGATTGTGATTCAGCGGCCGGTTATTCTGTAGGTACCTTTGGAGGGATTTGTACTTGGAATAGTGGTATGTTTACCTGTGACCCGTAATCTTTAAAATAGCAAGTGCTTTATGCACTTGCTAAACTTATCATTTTCTACTTTACAATTAAGAGAATTAGTGAAATAATTTTCTTAGCATTTTAGCCTATTACATAAAGGTACTTCTTTTATATGCAAATCAATAAATTATTAACAATTGTTCTTTTTATTCTCCCCTGCACTCTTTTCCCCGATTCATACCACAATATCAATGGCTTTTATGGCGAGCGTGCCGCTGGTTTAGGAGGAGCCTATACAGCCATTTCGGACGACCCTTCTGGTGCTTTCTACAACCCTGCCGGTATTGGCTTTGCTTATGACAACTCAATCTCTATCTCAGCAAGTAACTACCGCATTATCGAAAAAGACTACCTAAACGTCGATTCCCCTGGAGAAGCTTACGGACAAATTTCACGCAACTTTTTACCAAACTTTATTGGGGTTATTACAAGTTATGATGAAATGAAGGTTGGCTTTTCAATCGTCAATACAATCAACGAAAACTTTACACGAAATGACCAAATCACGATTCCCGTGTATTCCCCAACAATCAATAATTATAAAATTTATAACGTTGAAACTTACAACCAAGTCTTGTTTGGACCAAGTATAGGCTATGCCCTATCGGAAAAGTTTTCCGTAGGTGGAACCCTTTATTTCTTTGAAGATAACAACCAACTCACCATCACACAACTACAACAATTTAACGACTCTTCCTATGTGATGGTGGCGGATGTTGATAACCGTAGAACAGTGGGAGTTATCCCTATATTAGGAATACAATATATGCCTACTGAGAAACTATCTCTAGGACTATCGCTACGGCAAACAATTGTAACTGGCCGCAATCGTCTATTAAGCCAAGTATATGCTGATTCTCTTGTTGCATCGAGAACCAATAATATTCGCTTTTCCGAAGGTACGGACTCATTTTATGGATCTGTAGATGAAAACAACAATATAATCAAAAGACCAAACCCTACAGGAGAAGTTCCACAAGTTGCCGAAATCCGAGCTGGCTTTGCTTATTTTGCCAATAAAAGGTTTATGACTTCGTTTGACATTATCCACACATCTGGATATAGGAAAAGCAAACAACAAATCGAATCCATGATAGGCGGAGCTGCTGGAGCTAAAGTAATTTGGTACGACCCAGAAATATTAGAATTGACCCAAAGGGCCACTACAAATTTCGCCTTAGGTATAGAATACTATTTGCTGGACAATTTGTCGCTGCTATTGGGTAGCTATACCAATGACTCCAATGCTCCCAAAATAGATTGGGCAGATACGGCTATAAAAGACTATGCAAGAAGTATTATCGGCAGTGAAGTTTCTGCTACAGCGAATGGACTGACTCTTGCATATGCAATTCCAGCTTTCCAGTTCAACCCTCGCTCAGAGTATGTCAACAATATAGGATACTCGGTAGGACTATCCTGGGCAAGCGCCAAAGCATCCATTTCGCTGACAATTGGTAGAGAAACAGGGTATGGCACCTCAAAAATTGACGTAAACAGTTTAGCGCAACCTTTGCAGTATAGTGGAACCTCTTTCTATATTGTAGCAACATCGCGCAATTAATGTTAGAATATTGGTGGTTATTTCCCCTAGCGGGAATGGGGATGGGTCTTATCGCTGGGCTATTTGGTGTTGGTGGCGGAGTGATTCTTGTACCATTTTTTACCTTTGTCTTCCAAAAAGCTAGTTTTGGCAATACCCTAAGTTCCCAAATGGCTGTAGCAACGTCGATGTGCTGTATAACTTTCACCTCCCCCTCTTCTATGTATGCACACCACAAAAAGCAAGGTGTGGATTGGAGACTGGTACAAAGAATCGTCCCAGGAATATTACTAGGCTCTTCGGCCGGAGCCTACTGCGTTTCCTATCTATCTGGATTTACTTTAAAGCTCATCTTTCTAATATTCCAATTCTCTATAGCTACCTGGTTCTTATTGCAAAAAAAGAAAACAGAAAGGCAAGAAGAGCAAAACCACATAACAACTATAAAAGCAGTTCTTAGTGGAAGTTTTATTGGTTTTTTTTCTGCCCTGCTAGGAGTTGGTGGTGGGGTATTTTCAACTGGATTTCTCTCTTGGCACAATTACAATATTCAGAAAGCAATCGGAACTTCTGCTGCAATTGGTTTTCCCTTAGCAGTTTTTGCAAGTATAGGCTTTATTATTTCTGGTATGCAGCTAGACAATCTACCAAAGTACAGTTTTGGCTTAATCTACTTCCCAGCTCTCACAATCCTTATCACTAGCATTGTATTTGCAAAAATAGGTGCAAGCTATACTCATACCTTGGATGCACAAAAGCTAAAAAAAATATTTGCATTTTTCTTGTACTTGCTTGTGCTAAAAATGATCTGGAGCTTGCTATGAAAAAACCATTCTATTTCTTTTTTTTAGGGTAATTGATTTGGTAATAGTCTTTATAAATTCCTAAATACCGACGAAACTTTTGTGGGTCTTCGAGGACATTTTTGTCTAAGGCTTTCATTGCAATTTCTTGGATCTTTTGTTTGAAATTAGTGTTGCCCTCTGGTAAGCGAGAAAAGCCAGTTTTATTACTGGAACGGAAAGTTTCGGAGACACCAACATTTCCTTTTTCATCGAGAACAACGATTTTATAGTAGCGTTGGCGTAGAGCGTCGATTTGGAAAGAAGAATCTTGCTCTAAGGAACTATAGTTAATAAATTTATGATCTATTCCTAATACGAGTATAATGATATGCTTTCCACGATTTTTGTTAGGAAGCTTTACTTTTCCTTGTAAACACGCAAATTCTGGCTGAGGTTTGTCAAAATTATACATACCCATTTTTCCAATAGGAGCAATCCAAACACCAATACTGCCCTCACCGTCTGAAAACTCTTCATTTTCCGCTTGCACGGCTCTAACTTTTTCTTGGTTAGCTTGCCAATTGCGATTTCCATCCATACGATACAAACTAAAATTTTGCGTATAATAAAACCTAGGAAATTGAACCTCTATTTTTCTTTGTTTTGCTAGATAGACCCGCTCTTGCTTAGAGGTTGCAGAAATATAGAACATACCAGCGGACTCAAACAAATGGACTTTTCCATTTTTATGGTAGTACAAACCAATGCCGCTAAATGCTAATGCCAAAGGATCTATCATCTCTCGCAGACAGATTGTAACGGAAGATTTGACTTTTCTGCCTTTGCTATCCATAAAAGAGTTCTTTTCTATGACCAGTCTTACCCCTGCTTTGCCAGTTACTACATTGTTCTTTTGGGGATCGATTTGAAAATATTGGCAAGTAGCTTGGTATTTTTGAAAAGGAGTGGGAATGTTGATATATCGGTTGAAACTATTCTCAGCCTGCTTTTTTTCTGAAAACCAAAGGATAGAACTTTCTGTATAGATCTTTCCAGACTCAGCGAGTATAGGCAAACTCAATAGAGTGAGTAAAAATAGGTCAAATTTTCTTAGCATATAAAACTCCTATATTTTTTTCTTTTTCTTAATTAACCGAATCATTCTTTTGATTTTAAACTCTACAGGGTTTAAAATCTTTGCCCTTTCTAGATCGATTAAGGCTCTACCATACTCACGTTTCACATAGAAAACTAAGGCACGGTGGTAGTACAGATCGGCGTAGTTAGCGTTAAATGCGATCCCTTGGGAAAGATGAGCTTCTGCTCGCACATAATCTCTTTGTAAATAATAAGAAATTCCTAAGTACAGTCTAACAAAAAAGTTATTGGGGTATAGTTTTGCCATTTTCAATAAAACGTTATGAGCTTTTTCTCTGCGAGAAATCTTCAATAAATAAATTGCATAGTTCACTCCTACAACAAGGTTATTGGGAGAAAGAGCGTAGGCATCTCGGTAGTGCCTATCGGCTTTTTGCAATTCGTTATTTACATATAAGGCTCTTGCCAAATTTGTCATTACTCTTGCATCAGTTTTTTGCTCAAGAGCTAGAAAAAACAGATTTCTAGCCTTTCTCGCATTGCCAATTCCTAGATATGCGATCCCCAATTCATTATTACAGTCAAAACCCATAGGTTCTCTACATAGCTGAGAATATATGCGAATTGCTTCTTGGTACTTCTTATTCTGCAACGCGTTTCGTGCGGCTGGCCAAGAGCTAGCAAATAGAGAAAAACCTACAAAAGGAAGAAAAAAAGTTAAGTAAAATTTTGCCATATTTGAATTCCTGTTTCTCTTTCGATAGATGTATGGATTGTCTTTTCCAGTACTGTCTTGTTTGCATATACGAATGCTGATTTTTTAGCTCGTGTAATACCAGTATATAAAATTTCTCGTGTCAACAAAGTATGTTTCTCTTCTTCTGGTAGCACAACAAGGATATCTGAATATTCAGAACCTTGCGATTTGTGTATGGTCATTGCATAGGCAAGCTCAAACGTTGGCAGAAACGCTAGAGGGTAGAATAAAAATCTGCCTCCCCTGGGTAGAACAAAATATTGTTGTTTGCCCACTCTCAAACAGATCCCTTGGTTGCCGTTGAACAAACCTTTTTTATTACTGTTACGCGTTATTAAAATAGGAGCACCGTCAAAGAGAGTGTTATGCTTAGAAGAATAAATATTTGCTTTCCACATACTTTCAAAAAAGGAATTGATATACAAAGAACCAAATATACCTTTTTTAATAACACATAAAATTTTAAAATCATTCAGCAAGGTAAATAATTCTTGTAACTCGTCC
>JBCCIA010000191.1:0-10535 GCA_039028475.1 Spirochaetota bacterium
ACAAGCTGCTTCTTAAAATAGCCTTATGAATGCTTGTTATTTGCAATCTCTTAAACCAATGCTCATAATCAAAATAAAAACCCTTATAACTCCAGTAAATATAATTGGAGTCCATGCTTAATATGACCTTAAAATACTTTATAATTTGTCTTTTTCTTTCCCTAACCCTCTCCGCCCAAGAGTCCAAAACCTCTGATGAAGCCTCAGATGCAGAAAAAAAACGCCAGGAAGAATTGAATAAGAAATGGGAAGCTATGTCAAAAAAGACAACTATCAATGTAATTGGGGAATCCAAAGATGAAATGAAAAAGATCCCTGGCTCTGCTTCCCTAATCAATAAAAAAACCTTAGAGCAAACCCAACCTATTGACGCAATGGAAGCATTACGCAGCGTTCCAGGAGCTTCTGTACGCTATATAGATGGCGTAGGTTTGACGCCCAATATTGGTTTTCGTGGTGTAAGCAATGAAGAGTCACGTAAAACATTGATATTAGAGGATGGAGTCTTGACTTCCTTAAGCCCTTATGGCCAGCCTGAAAGTTACTATATACCACAAATCGACCGTATGGAACGGGTAGAAATTATCAAAGGCTCTGGTTCTATCCTATACGGTCCCTCTACCATTGGGGGAATTGTCAACTTCGTCACTAGAAGACCACCGCGCGAATCTACCCTTTCCACCAAAATTATCGGAGGCGAGAACGGCTATTTTTCAAATTTTACACAGTATGGCGGGACTTTTGGACAAACCGGTGTAGATATATCCTACCTACACAAGAGCGGCGATGGTTTCCGCGATCACAGCCAATTCTACCTCAATGAGATCAATGCAAAACTAATCCACTCTTTCAATGAATCTCATACCATCTCCCTATCCTTAGGAGCACACGAGCAGCAGGCAGAGGCGACCTATTTAGGATTGACACAGGGTTTGTTTTGGCAAGATCCGTCTATCAATCCAGCTGAGTTCGATAGAAAAGAAGTCAATCGCAACTCTGGGGTTTTAGGTCATGAGTTCACCATTAGCCCTAAATTCAAACTGATCACCAAAGTCTATGCTACCCATGCAGACAGAAACTGGCAAAGACAAGAGTTTGCCTACAATACCCTCAACTCCTTTGGCATTGCGACAACAGCACCCTCCGATACCTATGCGACATACGCACCAGCTCCCATATGGAACAGCCCTGGAGATATCATTTATATGCGCCGCAATGCTCCCAAACGGGACCAAGGCTTCAATACTTTAGGCATCGAATCCAGAGCTTCTATCCAGTTCGAAGTATTTTCATTCAAAAACGATATGGATGTTGGTGCAAGAGCGCATGGAGAACAAAATAAGGTCAACTTCAAAGACCCCTATTTCCAACTTCCCTTTGTTCGTAAAGGTATCCCTTTTAGCCAACAGGATCGGATTGCGCGTGCTTATGCCTTATACCTGCAAGATAGTATCTCTCTAACTTCTAAGTTAAAAATCATTCCTGGGGTTCGCTATGAAAATATCACCCAGGGTGTCTACAGCAAACGACGTCGAGCGACAACAGAAGACGTAGCATTTCGAAGAGCAAGTGCTGTTAACGATATTATTTTTGTAGACCAAGGGGGAGAAACCCACACAAAAGTTGTTCTGGGAGGTTTTGGCATCACGTATGACCTTACGAAAAAGTTCTATTGGTTTGGCGGCATCCACCAGGGCTTCTCTCCACCGACTTACGGAACCGCCATAAGCCCAACAGGCCAAGACTACAGATTAGACGAAGAAACTTCTGTAAACTACGAAACAGGTCTTAGAGGAAAAATTAGCAAATCCTTATTTATGGAAATTGCCGGTTATATCATTTACTTCAATAACCAAATCATCAATGCTAATGAAATCGGTGGTGACGTAGGCACTCGTCCAGTCAACTCTGGTAGGAGTATCCATCGGGGTGTAGAAAATACACTTACCTTTGACTTTGGCAAATTCTTCAATTTGATAAGCTGGCGTATTCCACTCAATTTAGTTTACTCCTACACCAGTGCAAAGTCAAATTCCTTCGAACAGATTCCTTATACTACTTTACAAGATGGAACCATCCAATTGGTACAAAGAGAACCTTATATAATTGATTATAAGGGAGATATTATTCTCACAAATACCAATGGCAACTACCTACCTTATGTCCCCAAACATACTGGCTCTGCATCTCTAACATTTCGCAATCGTGCCGGTTACTATATTCGTGGTGAATACCAATATATCGATAAACAATACTCAGATCTACTCAATACTCGCAATGAAACTAGAGACGGTATCACAGGAATCCTTCCTGCCTATGACCTTGTCAATGCCAGTATTGGCTATAAGCACCCAGAACAGAAGTGGTCGGTTTTTATCAATGGCAAAAACCTACAGAATCGAAAATATGTATCGGGACGACTGCCTATAGGCATACACCCAGGCCCCTTCCGGCAGGTGAATTTTGGCGCATCTTTCGTATATTAGCAATTGGTATTTACCAAAAGTCTTATGGGAAACAGTTTTTTTGGGAATAAATCAATAATTTTTTTCTATTTTTGCAAAAAATTGCTTTCCCAAGCGTCTTATCTATAGGCATACTTCTTATTTAGAGGCGTAGAATGATGAAAAAATACAAAATCTGGGCATATACAATCCTATTTTTGGCTGTTTTTTCTCGGTGTGGATTAAAAACAGAAGATTCGCTAGCTCTCAAAGGCTTTTTACCTCTCTTAGAAACCAGTTCTAATACAGTTGAAAATACTGATACGAACACAAACACCGATACCAGTACGAACACTGGGTCGAATACAGATACAGATACAAACACCAATACGAGTACAAGCACAGTTACCCTGAGTAGTGATAATGCTCTAAGTAACCTAAGTTCCAGTAATGGAACTTTGTATCCATCTTTCTCTTCTGCAACAACTTCTTATTTAATTACTTTGAGCAGTAGTACCACATCGTTAAACCTCACACCTACAGCAAATAGCAGTGTAGCAAGTATCACAGTAAATGGCACTTCCGTTACCTCAGGAAGTGCCTCAGCAGGTATTTCTTTAAGTTCTGGGTCAAATTCCATCCCCGTAATTGTAACAGCGGAGGATGGTTCCACAAAAACTTACTCTATTACAGCCAATGTAGCTACAGATTACATCGTTTCTGTAACTGTTAGCGGTTTGAGTGGAACATTAGCAATGAGTAATAACTCAGATACTTTGAGTATTACCACAGATGGCACTTACACTTTTGCCAGCTCCTTGGCCAATGGAGCCTCTTATTCAGCTGCGATTACCTCCAAACCATCTTCTCAATTTTGTGCGATTACTTCTGCTCCCAACAATAACTTGCCTTATGGTACAATTGCAAGTGCGGATGTAAGTATGACGGTGAGTTGTAATACCGGCTATTTGTACAATGGAACAATATACCAAACGTATCCCATTCCTAGCATTGCCTCATTAAGCCAACTGTCTACAATGGCTGGAAGCTATCCCACAAAATCCTCTGGCTCTAGTGATGGTACGGGAACAGCAGCGAGTTTTAACAACCCAATTGACATTGCCACAGACGGCACTTATATCTACGTCGCTGACATATTCAACAATGCAATACGCAAGGTAAAAATAGCTGACAATACCGTCACGAACATTGCTACAGTTCCTGGGGCGCATGGAGTTGCAACAGATGGTGTCTATGTATACGCCGCAAGCTACAATACCCACAGTATTTACCGGGTGTCTGTCAATGGTGGAACTGTGCAACAGATTGCTGGTAGCGGTAGTTCTGGCAATACAGATGCACAAGGAACCTCTGCAGAATTCAATACACCAACCTATCTTACAACCGATGGAACAGATATTTTTATCACGGATAGAGGCAATAACCAGATTCGCAAGTACTCTATAGCAACTGGAATCGTGAGTACCTTGGTTACCGGTCTGAATGGTCCTAACGGGATTGTAGCGGATACGAACTATCTCTATATAGCCAATTCCAATTCAAACACTATTCTAAGGTATGACTTAAACGCTGGAGGAGCGGCAAGTACATTTGTATCTAGCCTAAACCGTCCCTATGGTTTAGCCCTCGATGGAAGCAATTTATATGTATTGCAAGCAGGTTCCAGGACAATTACAAAAGTTGTCATATCTTCCGTAACCAGCACAAACATAATCTCTAGTTCTGGTTACCAGGATGGAACCTTAGGAAGTACTGCACAAATATGCAATGCTTCTGGGAATTGTGACTCGTCCATGACAACTGATGGAATAAATCTCTACTTTGCAGATAGAAATAACCATTCCATCCGAAAATTTAGTCCCTAAACGAACCACCGTTCCAGCACAGAAAAAAGCTTGAGTTCCATCGATCCAAGCAAACTCTGGTAGGCAGAGGAACAAATACTATATGAGACCATTCAAAGTTTTAGGAATTCAGCAAATTGCCATCGGAGGATTGGACAAAGACAAGCTCTCCCATTTTTGGGTAGATATTATGGGCTTAGAGAAGGTTGGTCACTTTCGTAGCGAGAAAGAAAATGTAGATGAAGATATTGTACAAATTGGCAGTGGGCCGCATGCAGTAGAAGTCGATCTCATGATGCCTATTGACCCAGAAAAAAGTCCGAGAGTTCATGAACCCAAACTCAACCACGTTGGTTTATGGATTGACGATTTGGCAGCAGCTTATAAATGGTTGCAGGAAGAACAAAAGGTTCGTTTTACACCAGGTGGAATTCGTAAAGGAGCAGCAGGACATGACGTATGCTTTATACATCCGAAGGGCAATGAAGAGTTTCCCTTTTGTAGCCAAGGCGTTCTTGTAGAACTCATCCAAGCTCCCGAAGAGGTCATCAAGGCTTTTACCTAGTTTGCCTTCTAGTTTTTCCCTTATGCGAATACTGCCCTGGTTTTTCTTTACCGGGGTTTTCCAAGGTGTACAAAATCGCATCTAGACTTTTTTGCCGATCCTCAGATAGGTCTATCCTTTTATAGTTTTTTAGCATTTTACACTTTTTACTGGCATCACAGCAAGTGGGGACGGCACAATCTCCCCGTAGACCTTGTAACTCTGGAAAACTATGCAAAACTTCAACTGGTTGCATGTGCAACAAACCCCATTCTTTGACTCCAGGAGAATCAATTAGCACAACACCTTGTGCAAGAAAAAGTGCTCTTGAATTGGTCGTAGTATGCCTGCCTTTTTGCGTAGAACCACTTACATCATTCGTCTTCTGTACATTTCCCCCTTTCTCTCCTACAACTTGGTTTAAAAAAGTAGACTTGCCAACTCCAGAATTGCCCACTAGGTAAGTTACCTTATTGGACAATCCCAAGAGAAGTTGTTGCATAGATTCTTTGGCTAAGCTAGAGATCAAAAAAACCTTATATCCTAAATTCGAGTACTTATCTACCTTTTTCTCTGCAACTTCACTTGCAACTAAATCTTGTTTGTTAAAAACAATCAAGGGGGTAATACCTGAATGGTAGCAGGAAGCAAGGCAGCGATCAATAAAACTATCTTTGCTCTCTGGCATAGCCAAAGACGCTAAAATCAGTAAATAGTCTATGTTTGCGCACAGAACATGGGCTTCCTTAAAAGAGTTCTGTCTGACTAAAAAACTCTTTCGAGGTAGACGTTCGGCAATTACTAGTTCATTTTGTTCCCACAAAGCAGTAACTCTATCACCAACTACAAAAGGGTGCCGTTCACGGTTTTTCGCAAGACGCAATTTGCCTCTGAGCACAGCGTTACAAAAGCCGTGCTCAGGATGGTACACCTCATAAATTGCTCCATAAATCCTGGAGATAATGAAATTATCTTTGACATCTTGCATATTTTGCGAAAAAATTAAAGAAAAATATGAATCCAACCTTTAATACTGAGCGTTTTTGGCAACAGGGAAAAAGAACCCAATCGATGCTTCGTTTTATCTTCAAATATTCGATTCCCATTTTTTTTGCAATTTTTTGTCTACAAACCATCAGTCTCTTTGCTTTCCGCTCCCTTTGGTCTTCACCGCAAGTACCAAGCCTAGATGTATTCTTAGAATTGGGAATTGTATTTTCTCTGAATTTATTAGGAGGCTTGTTACTGCTTCACTATTACAACAAAAAGGAAGAAAAAACCTTAAACTTTTTGTTGAAATCACGCGATGAACGCAGCCAATATCTATCTTCACTTGATACATTAAAAAACGAATTGTTAGGTATGAACCAGCTAGAAGTTATTTGTGCTACAATTACTAATTTTGTAACTCGTTCTTTTGGTGGCAATACAGCAAAAATCTTTCTCTGGGAAGAAGAAAAAGGAGTATTTGTTGCCTATCCACATTCCGCAAGTGAAAGTCTTTCCTTTCCCATATTTGATCCTTTTGTGCTTTGGTTAGCCGATAATGACGAGATTTTTTCCTTAGATGATTTTCACCAAAAAAATAATTTAAAAATGATCCGTGACGATGCTTTAAACTTTTTTGCAAAAACAAAGGCAGACCTTCTCATCCCACTAACTATGAATAACAGCATTTTAGGAATGCTGACACTAACAGGAGAAGAAATAAACATAAACCAAAAAGAACGCGAACGTTTGTATGAACTAAAATCCTCCGCGGTGCTCTCCATTTCCAATGCTACCTTTTATGGACGACTCACTGCTCTCACGGAAACATTAGAACAAAAGGTCAAGGAAAGGACACGTGAATTAGAGGAAGCCCAATCACAACTCATTATGTCCGAAAAAATGGCCTCTTTGGGTGTTATGGTAGCTGGTATTGCGCATGAGATCAATACACCAGTTGGAGTCATCAATGGTTCTACAGATAACTTAGAAGCAAACATGACATACATCATCCACAATTATTCTTCTGTGGTAAATGCACTCAGCCAGAAAAACATCCAAGAATCACTAGCCGTTCTCATCAAAGATATCTTCCAGGCAAAGCAAAAAGTAGAAATAGAAGTTAAGAGTAATTTTCGTGCCAAGAAAGCACTAAAAGCAAAGTATATAGAACAAGGTATTTCTCCAGAGATGGCAAATGATCTAAGCTCTTATGTAATGGAGAATAAGATACAAAACTCTGACGAAAACCTAATCAACATTGCTCAAACTGGCGGAAAAGATCTATTCCGCTTTATCCAACACCTTACGAGTGTTTATCGCAACCTTAGCAATATGAAGTACGCGATTAAAAATATAGTACGCATCATTCGAGCTTTGAAATACTACTCCCACTTGGATCAAGCAAGTTATGCGGAAGCAAACCTCATAGAAGGGATTGAAAATACATTGATTATTTTGCATAGCCAACTCAAACACAATATTGAATTGCAGAGAAATTATACGGAAATCCCTAAAGTGTACTGCAATATAGATGAACTAAACCAAGTCTGGACCAACCTGATCCAAAACGCCATTCATGCGATTGGTGAAAAAGGGAAAATTACCATAAGTACATCACACGATACAAAATTTGTATCCATAGATATCCATGATACCGGAAAAGGTATGTCACAAAAAATTATCAATCGAATTTGGGACCCCTTTTTCACCACCAAGGATCAAGGGCAAGGCTCGGGGCTCGGCTTAGGCATTGTTAAGGGCATCATTGAAAAACACAAAGGCAATATCTCAGTGACTTCCGAGCCTCAAAATACAACTTTTACTGTCAAATTACCCTTACAAAAGTAGAGCTCTGCTTAGCCATTGAATTTATAGTCGCTATCGATACAGCCATAGGTCAGTTCGTATGCATCATCAACTTCATACTGTTCGATATATTTATCTGCAAGCTCCTCTCGTTCATCGGTTATTTCTTTGCCTATACTTGCAAGAATAAGCCAACAGCTATCAACAGCAGAGCTACCTTTTTCAATATAAGCAAAACCATCAATGATAGCTTTCTTAGGTTGATCGGCATCTTCAATGTCTACAATTTGGATTCCTACCTTTTTATCGCTATGGTTCATAATTAGGTTTGGATACTCATACTTGTTAGCATACTCGATAGAACCAAATCCGTGTTCATCCAACCAAGCCCTAACTGCAGCAACCACATCTTCTCTAGATAATGTCATAAATTTATATTTTTCCTCTAATATGGTGACACGATCTCTTCTCGAATCCCACTATCGGCATATTTCTGCAAACGTTGTATATTGCGATATGCGTAATTTAACTCAACTTGGTTTCCCAATCCGATAATTTCTCGGTACAAAGATTCCGCCCCCTGTAAATCTTTGCGCCTTTCTTTGATTTTGGCAAGCTGAAATAATAGTTTGCCCTTTTGCAAAGCAGAAAAACTAGTTTTTGCAGACTGGTAGCGTTGTTTTTTCTGTTTGAGTTCATATTGCAAAGCTTGGTATTTGGCAAAGAGATCTCTATCGTGCTTGTAGAGAAGCTGCTTCTTTTGCTCCTCTAGCTGCTTCTCTATACTCACCATGTCTTGCTTTTCTTTTTCCATAGCTTGTTTTAACTCTTGGTAAACCCCGTAGGCTTTGCTGAGAGTTTTTTCTTGCTTAGGAAAGGTTTCTTTTCGATAGATGCTATACTTACCCAAATACCAATTGGCAACAAATAGGTTTTCACGTTGTTGTAGATAAGAACCTAAATCCTTTACCCTATCAGGAGTTTCTTGTCCTTTGGATTGCAACCAAGTATTCAAATAAACAACCGCTACATCTCTTTGCCCTAGTTTGTTGAAAAGAAAGCTACCTATCGGAAAACTCCACTTCTGTTTCTCTTTGGTATTGGTTTCCAATTGGTAAAACCTTTGGTAATTTTTTCCAGCTAGGACATTGCGCCTTAGGTCTGCATAGAGTATACCTAAGGATAGGAAAGTTGTCTTTAAGTTTTCTTTGGTCTTATCATCGTAGCTGGGAATATTTTTTTGGAGATAGCGATCTCTAGCTTGGTTAGAAGAAAATTGCATCTGCTGGTTGGGACGGCGTACTAAGAGATCGATGTATTTCTCATAAAACCCTACCGCTTGTTTTTTCATTCCCTCAGCTTTCTTCTCTTGTGCAAGTAAACGTGGGTATTCGGGTTCTTCAGGATCCAACCGGTGTGCGACTTCCAATAAACGAGCATAGGCAGGGTGGTGTTGCGTTCTCGTAGCATCAAAAATGATACTAGGTTTCATCTCGTACAAACGCACCTGCCGTTGTAAATTTTGCTTGGATTGTAGACGGTCTTCCAACTGCAATACCAAATCGGCTAGCAATTTGTAGGTTTGTGCATCACGAACAGCTCTCTTTTTCTGAATAGGTAAATAGTTTGTTTGTAAGGAAGTTTCATATTCTTTCTTGACCGCTTCTAAGTTTTTTTGGGCTTGCTCCACTTGCGCTTTACCGGATCGAAATAAACTACGAACATTTGCAGAAACAGTCGGTGGAGGTATCTGGCTAGTAGCACCTTTTCTTCCCGCTTGCGCCCAGTTCCTATGATACGTTTCTTCGCTTTCTTTTAGAAGAGACCTAGCTTTCTGGAGTTTTTCCAAAGCTGCCTTATGAGCTTTACGAGCAGAAAGATCCTGCGCATCAGCGACTTCCTTCCAAGTCGATTCATCCAGAAAGGCCTCTTCTGTCTGCGAAAGGTCTCTATAGTGTAGAGCAGTTGTATAGGATTCAATGGCTTTGTCATTGCGTTTCTCTTGCTTATAGAGGTCTCCGAGAGAGCGATGGATAGAATAGAGAATCTCTGAATTGCGTATTAGGTCTGTTTGCGTAAATTGGGAACGAACACGGCGGATAAATAGGCGCTTTTCATCAACAGAACTACCTGGTCGTAGGACACTTCCTCTTTGTTTGGCCTCCCATATCCTCTTCTCTTCCGAAAACTGCGAATAGTACAGTGATAAGGACTTCTTCAAAGCAGAAATTTTCTCAAAATTTGACTTTTCACTGCCTCGTTCTAAAGCAGATAATTCCTGCCTAAGCGTTGCAGAAATTGACTGGGCAGGAAATTGGTACAAACCACTCGAATCCCAACGACCATCTTGCCCGGAAGCCCAAAGAGTAGAGTAAAGACAGACTAGAAAAAATAACAAACGCATACTATTACATCGTATCAAAAAGTAATTTCATTGAATGTACACTACTTCTGTTCTTGGCTACCATCTGCGTGTTTGGCAAAACGACCTGGCTCTTTCCCATGTGTGTGCTCACTACTAGGCCAAGGCCAACCACCAAACTGGGTATTTTGGTAATCGACAAAAGTTTGCCGGATTTCTTGTTCCGTATTCATAACAAATGGGCCGTATTGCACCACAGGCTCTTGTAGGGGACGACCCTGCAAAAGAACAAGACGCGCTATTCCTGAAGCATTTTTTAGAGGAATATTCCTATCAGACATAAGTTCTACGCCGTGGTATGAGGGAATTTTGCTGCCTGCGATTTCTAGACCTTCTCCCTGGTAGTAGTACAAGGTCCTGTTCAAACCGGCTTCTACAGCTGGCAAAGTCCAGTCTGCGGCAGCTTGCAATTCAATCAGCCAAATCGCGACTTGGCTCTGCGAGTCACTTGCCCAAGAATCGGG